>JBQGCR010000462.1:0-5593 GCA_052038585.1 Kineosporiaceae bacterium | reverse complement strand
GAGCCGGACGGCGCGGCCACCGGCAGCAGCCGCCGCTCGCGGACGAGCCGGTTGAGCAGCTGGGTGTGGTGGACCACCTCGTACTGCCCGCCGAGCTGGGGGTACTCGTTCTTCAGCGTGTTGAAGCAGTGCGCGCAGGAGACGACGATCTTCGTCGCCTTCATCTCGTTGAGCACCTCGACGTTCTGCTGGGCGAGCATGGCGAAGAGGAACTCGTTGCCCGCGCGGCGCGCCGGGTCGCCGGTGCACGCCTCGCCGTCGCCCAGGACGGCGAACTCGACGCCGGCCATGTGGAGCAGCTCGGCGATCGCCCGCGTCGTCTTCTTCTGCCGGTCCTCGAACGCCCCGGCGCAGCCGACCCAGAAGAGGTACTCGACCTCGGAGAGGTCCTCCACGTCGGCGCCGACCTGCTTGACCTCGAAGTCGAGGCCCTTCATCCAGTCGGTGCGCAGCCGCGGGCTCATGCCCCACGGGTTGGAGTTCTTCTCGAGGTTCTTGAACAGGCCGCCGAGCTCGGCGGGGAACGCCGACTCGATGAGCACCTGGTAGCGGCGCATGTCGACGATGTGGTCGACGTGCTCGATGTCGACCGGGCACTGGTTGACGCACGCGCCGCACGTCGTGCACGACCACAGGACGTCCGGGTCGACGACGCCGCCGAGGCCGGCCTCGAGCTCGGCGAGCACGTCGCGGTCGCCCTCGGAGAACGGCGCCTCGAGGACGCCGGGGCCGCCGGCGCCGCGCGAGCCCGGCGTCGCCGCCCCGACGAGCGGGCGCTCGGCCTCGGCCTTCGCCGCGGCCAGCTCGGGCAGCACCGGGTCGGCCGCGCGCTCGTCGTCGGAGGCGAGCAGCCAGGGCGCCTTGGCGTGGTGGTGGTCGCGCAGCGAGAGGATGAGCAGCTTGGGGGACAGCGGCTTGTCGGTGTTCCACGCCGGGCACTGCGACTGGCAGCGGCCGCACTCGGTGCACGTGGAGAAGTCGAGCAGGCCCTTCCACGTGAAGTCCTCGACCTTGCCGACGCCGAGCGGGTCGTCCTCGTCGAGCTCGTCGATCTTCTCGAAGTCCAGCGGCGCGCCGCCGACGAGGATCGGCTGGAGCTCGCCGAGGGCGGGGGTGAGCCCGCGCTCGGGGGCCTTGCCCGGGTGCCGCTTGAACCAGATCGTGAAGAAGGCGAGGAAGCGGTGCCACGCCACGCCCATCGAGGGCTGCAGCGCGACGGTGATGAACCACGCCATCGAGACGATGATCTTCAGGGCGGCGACGGCGACGATCGCCGTCTCCAGCGCCGACGTCGACAGGCCCGAGAAGAACAGCGCCCCGACCCACGCCGTCAGCGGGAAGTGCACCCACGAGGCGATGTCGCTGCCGACGTTCTGGGCGAGCGCGTACTCCATGCCGCGCAGGGCGATGATGCAGACGGCGACGGCGGCGATGGTCGCCTCGACGTAGTAGGCCTGCCACCACGTCGAGCCGAAGAACCGCGAGCCCCGGCCGTCCCGCGCCGCCGAGCGCGGGTGGTTCCGCTGCCGGATCACGACGAGCCCGACGATGCCGACGAGCGTCAGCCAGCCGAAGATCTCGCTGACCCACTCGTAGACCGGCCAGTGACCGATGACGGGCAGCGCGAACTCCGGCTCGAAGAGCTGGCCGTACGCGGTGAGCAGGGTGAAGAACAGGACGCCGAAGCCGACGAAGACGAGCCAGTGCAGGACGCCGACGAGCGGCCACTTGCCCAGGCGCGCGTGCCCGAGGGTCTCGGCGAACAGGCTCCAGGCCCGCTCCCCGGTCCTGCCGGAGCGGGTCGGGTCGGCCCGGCCGACCCGGAAGATCCGGACGAGGTGGCCGACGGTGCGGGCGAACAGCGCCACGCCGACCACCGAGAGGACCGCGATGACGCTGATCGTCGCGACCTGGAACGCGCTGAGCTCCATGAGTTGCTGGCTCCGTCCTTGCACGTCGTCGTGCGCCGGCGAGGCGCACGGGCTCCTGCCGAGTCTGTCCTGCAGGGGCCCGGTCCATCGTCGACCCGGGGTGTGGTGCACGTCACCGGCGGCGGAGGGTGGACCGGCGCCACTGACTACTGGTCAGTAACATAGCGCGTCCCCGGCGCCCGTGGGGGCGCCGGGGACGATTGCCCGAGCAGGTTCGCCCGGCCGCGGCCGGGCGGGGCTCAGAACTGCGCGACGACGTCGGCGACGACGACGAGGGACGGCTGCGCCTGGCCCTGGGCCTCGGACGGCGGGGTGACGAGCACGGCGCGGCTGCCGATCTTCGCGTCCTTGAGGGCCGGGATGGTGCCGAGCACCTGCTCCGCGGGGACCATCTGCGGGCCGCCCGCCTGCCACGACGACTGCGTCTGCTTGCCCGTCGCGACGTCGGTCTGGACGAGCTGGACGACGAGGCTCTTCTTCGGGTCGATCGCGTCGCCGGAGCCCGTGAGGAGCAGCCCGGACAGCGGCTGGTCGCCCGCCTTGAGCTGGGTCACGCCGGCCACCGACGTGATGGCCGGCTCCTTGCCCGGCTCCGACGTCACCGTCGGGAAGCCGGCGGGCAAGGCCTTGGCCGGCGTCCCCTCCGCGGTGGCGGTCTTCTTCACGGTGCCGACGACGTCGACGACGAAGACGAGGTCCTGGCCGCCGAGGCCGTTGCCGCCCGCGGGGTCCTCGCCGTAGGCGTCGGCCGCCGGGATCTCCAGGAGCACGCGGTCGCCGACCTTGGACCCCACGAGCTGGGAGTCCCAGCCCTTGATGACGGCGCCCTCGCCGATGAGGAAGCCGGTCGGCTGCCCGCGGTCGTAGGAGTTGTCGAAGACGTTCGGCTCGCCGTCCTTCGGCTCCCACGTCTGGCCGAGGTAGTTGACGACGATGAAGTCGCCCTTGGCCACGGTGTCGCCGGACCCCTCGACGAGCTTCTCCGACGTCGTCGTCGACGGACCCTCGCCGTCCGGGATGGTGAGGGTCGGCTTCTCGCCGAACGTCCCGGTCGCGGTGACGTCGCCGCCGCCGCCGGCGGTCGGGGTGGACTGCGCGTCCGACCCGGAGTCGCCGCACGCGGCGAGGGTCAGAGCGGTCGCGGTGAGCAGGACGGCCAAGCGGGGAGCACGCACAGACAGACTTCCTCGGCGTCGTCGACGGGCGCCCGGAGGCGCGGGTACCCGACCCACGGTACGTCGTGTTCCTGTATGCCCGGTCCGATCTTCATGATCACGGGCCTCACGTTCATGATCACCGCGCCCTCCGTCGCGGTGATCATGAACGTCAGCGCGGTGATCATGAAGCTTAGATCTCTGGCGGGCGGTAGCCGGTGGGCTCGCCGTCGCCGAGGTCGACGATCGCGGCGACCGGGCCGCCGCCGTCGGGGCCCTGGTGGGCCGCGGACACCGAGACGAACGCGGCCGGGTCGCCCGTCACGGCCGCCGTGACGCCGCCGACGCAGGCCTTGATCTGGCGGTGCCAGTGGACGTCGGAGTCGTCGAGCATCGCGTTGCGCCGGCCGCGGACCTGCCCGTCGCCGGACGCCTCGCACTTGAGGAAGACGTTGACGAGCCGCCCGCCGAGGTCGCCCGGGTGGGCCCGCTCGGGCAGGTCGAGGCCGGCGTCGCGGATCGCGGCCCAGATGCCGTCGGCGTCGAGGGCGTCGCGCATGACCGAGTGGCCGATCCGGTAGCGCCCGCCGACACCGCGGGCGTTGCCGACGACGACGACCTGCGCCTGGTCGAGCTCGACGCCGGACGAGCACGACGCCACCGAGGAGAACAGCGACCGGTCGTGCATGACGTCCTCGTCGCGCACGTCCGCCACCTCGCCGAGGGCGAGCGCGATCCCGAGCGCCGTCGTCCCGTTGCTCAGGTCCATCGACTCGTGGGTGTGCTCGGTCCACACGCTCTTCCCGCGGCTCTTGGCGTCGCGGATCGTGTGGATCGTCAGCAGCGGGGTCTTCGTCTGGACGTAGTGCACGTCGGCCGGGTCGGTGATCCCGGCCCGCTCCATGGCGACCTTCACCGCGGCGGCGACCTTGTGCACCATGGCGACCCGGCCGATCTCCTCGGGCAGCAGCTGCTCGCTCATCGCGAAGCCGACGGTGAGCCGCGGCTCGTCGCGGCCGGTCGCCGCGTCCGGGTGGTCCGCGGGCAGCGTCGCGAAGACGGTCGCGTGCGGCGAGAGGACGCCGTCCGTGCCGCCGGACCAGACGATCGGCACCTGCATGACGGCGTCCCGGTCGCGCGTGCCCTTGGCCATGAGCACCTCGCGGAAGGCGCGGTCGGCGATGATCCGCGTGTAGTCGTTGACGCCGCCGTTGCCCTCGGTCTTGCCGATGACGGCGACGACGCGGTCGGCCTCGAGCACGCCGGCGTCGACGAGGTCGGCGAGCCCCGAGGCGTCGCTCACGGACAGCAGCGGGATCTTGCGGACGACGATCGGGTCGGGCACGGGTGGCTCCTTCTCGGGTGCGGGCTACGGGGTGACGCGGGTGCCGGCGGTCCCCGCCAGGGCGGCGGAGATCCGGTCGAGGGACGTGACGGCGGCCGGGCGGCCGGTGCGGGTGACGAACCGCAGGACGGCCTCCACCTTGGGGCCCATGCTGCCCGCGGCGAACTCGCCGGCCTCGGCGTGGGCGCGCAGCGTCGGCTCGTCGACCGCGTCCAGCGGCCTCGCCGAGGGGGTGCCCCAGCCGACGACGACGTTCTCGACGTCGGTCGCGACGACGAGGGCGTCGGCCCGGACGTGCTCGGCGAGCAGGGCGGCGGTGAGGTCCTTGTCGACGACGGCCTGGACGCCGGCGAGCCGTGCGGCGCCGTCGTCGTCCGTCGTCCGCACCGTCGGGATGCCGCCGCCCCCGGCGGCGACGACGACGAAGCCCGCGGCGAGCAGCGCGTCCGCCGCGGCGGCGTCGAGCACCTCGACCGGCTCGGGGCTCGCGACGACCCGGCGCCAGCCGCGCGCGCCGCGGTCCTGCCACACCTGGCCGTGCTCGACGAGCACCGCCGCCTCGTCGGCGGGCAGGTAGCGTCCGATCGGCTTGGTCGGCCGGGCGAAGCCGGGGTCGGCACCGTCGACGAGGGTGCGGCTGACGAGCACGGCCGTGCGGGGCGGCAGCCCGCGGCGCAGGCACTCGGCGTCGAGCGCGTCGAGCAGGAGGGCGCCGACCGTGCCCTGCGTCTGCGCCCCGCACCAGTCGAGGGGCACGGGCGGGACGACGGCCGCGGCGATCTCGTTCTTCACGAGCAGGTTCCCGACCTGCGGGCCGTTGCCGTGGGTGAGGACCACCTCGTGCCCCGCGGCGACGAGGTCGACGACGGCCGGTGCCGCGCGCTCGACGGCCTCGCGCTGGGCCTGCGGCGTCGCCGAGCCGTCGGGCGCCGTCATGGCGTTGCCCCCGAGGGCGATGACGACCCGCACGATCGCTGAGCCTAGGCGCGGGGCGACGCGGCCCGGCATGGCACAAACTGCCCGCGGGACGCGGTCGGCGTTGGCAACGCCGCTGCGGCGGGTCCGGCCCGGGCGTCACCCGTTCGGCTCAAGTGCCGTCCCGGACGTGCCGACACGGTGGCCATGAGGCTGTTCGCCGTCTGCCCGCCCGACCGGGGCGGCCA
>JBQGCR010000461.1:0-3047 GCA_052038585.1 Kineosporiaceae bacterium | reverse complement strand
ATGCTGACGACGGACCTCGCGCTGCGCGTCGACCCCGCGTACGAGGCGATCTCGCGCCGCTTCTACGAGAACCCCGACCAGTTCGCCGACGCCTTCGCCCGCGCCTGGTTCAAGCTGACCCACCGCGACATGGGCCCGATCGCGCGTTACCGCGGCCCGGAGATCCCGGCCGAGACGCTCGTCTGGCAGGACCCGGTCCCGCCGGTGACGGGCGAGCTCGTCGACGACGCCGACGTCGCGGCGCTCAAGCAGCAGATCCTCGGCTCCGGCCTCACGGTCTCCGAGCTCGTGTCGACGGCGTGGGCGTCGGCCTCGACGTTCCGCGGCACCGACAAGCGGGGCGGCGCCAACGGGGCCCGCATCCGGCTCGCGCCGCAGAACCAGTGGGAGGTCAACGAGCCCGCGCAGCTCGCCAAGGTGCTGCGCACGCTCGAGGGCATCCAGGCGCAGTTCAACGCGGGCGCCAAGCAGGTGTCGCTGGCCGACCTCATCGTCCTCGGCGGCTGCGCCGCGGTCGAGAAGGCCGCGGCGGACGCCGGCGTCACCGTCACCGTCCCCTTCACGCCGGGGCGCACGGACGCGACGCAGGAGCAGACGGACGTCGAGAGCTTCGCCGTCCTCGAGCCGACGATCGACGGGTTCCGCAACTTCCTCGGCAAGGGCGACGGCCGCCCCACCGAGGCCCAGCTCGTCGAGCGGGCGCACCTGCTCACGCTCACGGCCCCGGAGACGACGGTGCTCGTCGGCGGCCTGCGGGTTCTCGGCGCCAACGTGCAGCAGTCCCCGCACGGCGTCCTCACCTCGGCGCCGGGCACGCTGACGAACGACTTCTTCGTCAACCTGCTCGACAACGGGATCGTCTGGAAGGCCACGGCCGGCGGCGAGGAGGTCTTCGAGGGCCGCGACGCCTCGACCGGTGAGATCCGCTGGACGGGCACGCGCAACGACCTCGTCTTCGGCTCGAACTCGATCCTGCGCGCGGTGGCCGAGGTCTACGCCAGCGACGACGCGAAGGAGAAGTTCGTCCACGACTTCGTCGCCGCCTGGGACAAGGTCATGATGCTCGACCGGTTCGAGCTGAAGCGCTGACGCGCCCTTGAACGACGCGCCGTCCGGGATGCGACCAGGCTCCCGGGCGGTGCGTCAACCACGCGCCGGGGTCCGCCGGCCGCTCAGCCGAGCGGCCAGCGGACCCCCGTGCGTTCCTCCGAGATCTCCCACAACCGTTGTCCCACAACGGGGTCGAGCGCAGCGGACGACGGCTTGTTCAGCCCGATCGCCCCGCGCATCCCGCCCAGGCCGGTCGGGCCGACGAACGCCCCGCCCGGGTAGTCCTCGACGAGGGCCGCGAACGTCGGCCGCGCACCGTACTCGGCGCTCGTCGCGACGACCCGGTTGAGCACCTTCATCCCCAGCGCCGCGAGCGGGCTCGCGTGGTGGCTCTGCAGGTTCGTCGCCGAGTAGCCGGGATGGCAGGCCAGCGCCCGGACGGGTGACCCCGCCCCGGCCAGCCGGCGCTGCAGCTCGGCGGTGAAGAGCAGGTTGGCGAGCTTCGACTTCTGGTAGGCGCGGCCCGGCACGTAGCGCGACGTGCTGTCGAGGTCGTCCAGGTCGAGCTGGGGCCCGCGGTGCAGCCCGGACGAGACGGTGACGACGCGGTCGGTCACCTGCGGCAGCAGCAGGTTCGTCAGGGCGAAGTGGCCGAAGTGGTTCGTCCCCATCTGCCGCTCGAACCCGTCCACCGTGCGGCCCTGCGCGACCATCATGATGCCCGCGTTGTTGACCAGCCCGGCGATCGGCCCGTCCCACTGCGCCGCGAACTCCCGGACGGACGACAGGTCGGCGAGGTCGAGCCCGCGCACCGAGGTCCGGCCGCCGACGTCCGCGGCCGCGCGCCGGCCCTTCTCGACGTCGCGGACCGCGAGGACGACGTGCGCCCCCGCCGCGGTGAGCTTGCGCGTGACCTCCAGCCCGATGCCGGAGTTGGCGCCGGTGACGACGTAGGTGCGGCCGCCGAGGTCGAGCCGCGCGCTGGGGCTGGTCATGCGACGACCATGGCACGTCGCGGCCCGGCGGGCACGTCCGTCGTCCACAGCCACGGAGTTATCCACAGTTCGAGAACTGGGGCTTCCGTCGACCCGTCCGGCGTCCCCACACTGAGCCGCATGATCGAGAACAGCTCCGGGCGGCTCCTCGTCGTCGTCTCCGAAATCGCTGCGGCACAGTCGGATACGCCGCACCGCGGCCTGGTCGAGCTTCCCGCGACGGCCACCCTGTCGTCGGTGGTGACGTCCCTGGCCCGGCTGTTCCGCGCGCCGGAGGACGACGGCCTGCTCTGGTGCGCAGGCGTCACCCTCACGCCGCGGGGCGGCGCGCCGAGGGTCGGCGTGGACGCCGACCTCAGGCTCGGTGACCTCGCCCACCGCCCGGGTGACGACCTCCTGTGGCGGACCGCCGACGGGCGGGACTTCCGGGTCACGGTGCGTGGGTCGAGCACCGCCGGCGGGCCGCTGCTCTGCGCCCTCGACGAGGACGACGTGGGCGAGGACGGCGCCCGCGAGGTCGCGGCGCGCATGGCGGACCTGCCGCTCGTCGTCGTGCCAGAGCCGGCCCTGGACCCTGCCGCGTCCGGGCTCCTGCCCGGTCTCGTCCGGGCTGCGGCCACCTGCCCCTGCGGGTGCGACCGTCCTGCCAGGCCGGGCGACCTGCCTGTGCAGCGATCGGTCCCGCCGGCTCCGGAGACCGTGCTCGTCGAGGAGCTGGCACGCAACCCGCTCGTTCAGGCCGTGCTCGCGATGGCCGACTGCGCCGGGACGGGCTGCGACGCAGAGGACCTCGTCGACGGGCTGTGGTCGCAGGACCTCCCGGACGACGTGCTCGACCTCCCGCCCTTCGCCGTCTGGCGGGCCGCCCAGGCGTCGCAAGCCGTCGTCGTCCGCGGGGACCGGTGCTGCGCGGGGCCCGGTGCCGTGGCCCGGCGCACCGGCTCGCCGGCCGAGCGGCTCGACGTCTGGACCGCTGCCTTCTCTGGCTGCCTGCGCGGGATC
>JBQGCR010000460.1:0-1770 GCA_052038585.1 Kineosporiaceae bacterium | reverse complement strand
CGAGTCGCAGCTGAGCGTCATCCCGAAGGACGCCGCCGGGCGTGGGCGGGCGTTCCCCACCCCGCGCACCTGGGAGTACGCCGCGCGTCTGCTCGGCTTCGCGAGGACCGTCGACGCCCCCGCCGCCGTCCGCCGTCTCCTCGCGGCCGGCTGCCTCGGCGACGCCGTGGCCCACGAGTACTTCGCCTGGGTCGCCGCGCAGGACCTCGTCGACCCGGAGGCGCTGCTCGCCGACCCGGCGGCGTACGACTTCGGCGGCCTGCGCGCCGACCGCGTGCACGTCAGCCTGCAGGCCGTCCTCGGCGCGGTGTCGCGCGACAACGCCCCGCAGCGCTGGACCAACGCCCTGCTGCTGTGCGCCCGGGCGGCTCACGCCGTCGGTGTCGACCCGGCCGTGCCGGTCGTCCGGGCGCTCGTGCGCGACGGGCTCCGGCCCCCTGGCGCAGCGGTGCCCCCGGACATCGCGGTGTTCGCCCCGGCCCTGGCGCTGGCCGGCCTGCTGCCCGACCGTCCCGCGGCATGACAGGCTCGCTGCTCGACCGGCTCGCGGCGGCCAAGCTCTGGCTGGTCACCGACCCGCCGGACCCGCCGACGCGCCCGGGCGGCCCGCCCGGGATGGCCTACCTCGCGCACGCGATCTACGCGCTGGTGCCCGTGCTCACCGACGACGTCGAGACGCTCACCGTCGACGAGCACTGGCGGCTCTACGCCAACCCGGGCTGGCTGGCCGCGCAGGACGTGCCCGCCGTCGCCTCCGAGCTGGTCCACGTGACCTGGCACCTCCTGCTCGACCACGCCGGGCGCGCCCGTGACCAGCACGTCGACGCCACCACCGCGCAGCCGTGGCACGAGGCCGCCGACCTCACCGTCCGCCAGGTACTCGACGGCGACTCCCTGCCCAGCACGCTGCCGCCGTCGAGCGGGGTGCCGCCGGGCCGGTCCGCGGAGGAGTACTTCGCGCTGCTCTCCCGCCTGCCGCCGGCGACCGGCGAGCCGCAGGACGGCTCCGACGGACCGGACGAGACCCCCGCCGCCGAGGGATGCGGAAGCGGCTGCGACGGGCTGCGGCGCGCCCACGAGCTGCCGCCGGACGCCGACGCCGCCGTCGACCCCGAGGACGCGCGGCACATCCGGCGCCGCGTCGCGATCGAGTACGCCGACCACTGCACCCGGGCCGGCACCGAGCCCGGTGAGGCGTGGCGGTGGGCGAAGGAGATCCTCGAGCCCACCGTGGCCTGGGAGCCGCTGCTCGCGGGGGCCGTCCGGCGGGCGGCCGGCTGGGCCCACGGCCACGCGGAGTACACCTACACCCGGCCGTCACGGCGCGCCGGCGCCGTCCGCGGCGTCGTGCTCCCCTCGACCCGCCGGCCGCTGCCGCGGGTGGCGATGGTCGTCGACACCTCCGGCTCGGTGGACGACCGGCTGCTCGGCCGCGCGCTCGGCGAGGTGGACGGCGCGCTGCGGGCGCTCGGGGTGGCCGGCCAGGCGGTGAGCGTCCTCTCGTGCGACGTGGCGGTCTCGGAGCCGTTGCGGGTGCGCCGGGCCCGCGACGTACGCCTGGCCGGGGGCGGCGGCACGGACATGCGGGTCGGCCTGCGGGCGGCCGAGGCCCTGCGGCCGCGGCCCGACCTCGTCGTCGTGCTGACCGACGGGTTCACCCCGTGGCCGGCCTCTCCCCCGCCCGGCGCCGCGGTCGTCGTGGCCCAGCTGGGCCGGGACGGGCGGGAGCGCCCCCCGACGCCGTCCTGGGCGACCCCCGTCGAGTGCCTG
>JBQGCR010000459.1:0-5414 GCA_052038585.1 Kineosporiaceae bacterium | reverse complement strand
GGACCGGCCGGGGTTCTGGGACGTCGTCGCCGGACGCGCGAGCGCCGACGCCGCGGCGACGCCGCTGCCCGGCGGCCGCGTCCGGCTCGTCGGCACCGGCACGCGACCCGACGCCGGCACGGTGCCCGCCCGGATCGACCTGCTCCGCGCGCTGCTCGCCGTCGAGCGGGCCACCGCCGCGGTCCTCGTCCAGACCGGCTCGGTGACCGTCCACGCGCCCGCGCAGACCGCCCTGGCCGCCGGCCGGGTCCTGCTCGTCGCCGAGGCCCGGCTCGGCCGCTCGGCCGACCTCGCCGACCTCGTCGAGGAGGCCGAGCGGCTCGGCCTCGCCGACCGGGTCGCGGGCGTCGTCCTCGTCTCGTGGGCTCCCGCCGGACGCCCGGCCCTCGCGCCGGCCGTCGCACCGGCTCTCGCACCGGCCACGGCGGGGCAGGCGTGAGCGAGCGGCCCGTCGTCGTCTACGTCGCGGGGTCCGGACGCTCCGGCAGCACCCTGCTCGAGCGGCTCCTCGCCCGGGTCGACGGCGTCGTCGAGGTCGGCGAGCTCGTCGACCTGTTCCGCCGCGTCGCCCCGGCCGACGAGCGCTGCGGCTGCGGGGAGCCGTTCTCCCGGTGCGGGTTCTGGACGGACGTGGGGGAGCGGGCCTTCGGCGGGTGGGACCCCGCGCTCGTCGCGGACACCCGGGCGCTCACGGCCCGCCTCGCCCGGCAGCGGCACGTCCCCGCCCTCCTCACCGCCGGCGTGCTCGCCGACCGGCGCGCCCGGGCGGACCTGCGCACGTACGGCGACCGCTACGCCCGGCTCTACCGGGCCGTGCTCGACGTGAGCGGGGCCCGCGTCGTCGTCGACGCGAGCAAGTGGGCGGCGCAGGCGCTCGCCGTCTCCCGCAGCGGCGCGGTCGACCTGCGCCTGCTCCACCTCGTCCGGGACGCCCGCGGGGTGGCGTTCTCCTGGGCCAAGGCCGGGGTCGAGCGGCCGCACGCGGCAGGCTCGGTCATGGTCATGGCGAGCTCGCGCAGCGCCGGGACGGCCGCCCGGTGGACCGCGCTGCAGGGCCAGATCGGACTGTCCCGCAACCGGTTCGGCGCGTCGACCCGGGTCCGCTACGAGGACCTCGTCGCCGACCCGCACGGCACGTGCGGCCGGGCCCTGCACGAGCTCGGGCTCGACCGGGTCCCCGCCGCCCTCGCCGCCCTCGTGCCCGACGCCGACGGCCGGGTCGACCTGCCCGCCGGCCACGGCCTGTCCGGCAACCCCTCCCGCTTCCGCACCGGCCCCCAGGCGCTGCGGGCCGACGAGCAGTGGCGCCGCGACCTCGCCCGCCGCGACCGCCTCGCCGTCACCCTCCTCGCCGGGCCGGCGCTGGCCCGCTACGGCTACCTCGACGCGCCCCTCGCCCCGACCCGCAGGAGGACGGCATGACCACGAGCCCCCCGGTGACCGTCGTCGTCCCGACCCGCGGCCGGCCCGAGCTCGTCCGGCTCGCCGTCCTCGGCGTCGTCGAGCAGCGCTACGACGGCGAGATCACGACGCTCGTCGTCCACGACCAGGAGGAGCCGGACACCGCCCTCGAGCGGCTCGCCCGGCCGGGACGCCCGGTGCGGGTGCTGCGCAACGACGGGGCCCCCGGCCTGGCCGGCTCCCGCAACGCGGGGCTGCGGCACGTGACGACGGACCTCTACGCCTCGTGCGACGACGACGACGCGTGGCTGCCGGACAAGGTGCGCCTCCAGGTCGCCCGGCTCGAGGCCGACCCCCGGCTGCTCGTCGTCGGGGCCGGCATCCGGCTGCTCATGCCCGGCGACCGCGTCGTCGAGTGGCTCGGCGGCAGCGACGTCGTCACCCGCGACGACCTGCTCACCTCGCGCCGAAAGGAGCTGCACTCCTCGACGCTGCTCGCCCGGACGCGGGTCTTCGAGCTCGCCGGCGAGTACGACGCCGCGCTGCCCGGCTCCTACGCCGAGGACTACGAGTGGCTCCTGCGGGTCGCCGCGCACGGTCCCGTCGGCGTCGTCCGCGAACCGCTCGCGACGATCCGCAAGGACGGCGTCTCGTGGTTCCGCGAGCGCAACGAGGTCGTCTCGCAGGGCCTGCAGTACCTCCTCGAGCGCCACCCCGAGCTCGCGACGACCCGCCGCGGGCACGCGCGGGTCCTCGGGCAGGTCGGCTTCGCCGAGTCGAGCCTGGGGAACCGGGCCGCGGCGTGGACGTGGACGGGCCGGGCGCTGCGCCGCTGGCCGCTCGCGCCGCAGGCGCTCATGACGGCGTTCCACCTGCTCACCCGGGTGGACCCGCGCTCGCTGCTCGCCTCCGCCCGGGTGGTGGGCCGTGGCCTGTCCTGACCGCGCGCCCGTCCTCGTCACGGGCGTGCCGCGCTCCGGGACGACGTGGCTCGCCCGCCGGCTCGCCGACGCGCCGGGGGTGTGCATGCCGGGCCGCGAGCCGATGAACCCGCGGCCCGGGCAGTTCGCGCTCGGCGGCACGCTCGACGGCTGGACCGTCCTCGCGGACCTCTCGGCGCGGCAGCGGACCCTGCTGCGCCGCTGCTACGCCGGCCGCGAGCCGCGGACCCTGAGCCGGTACGGCCTGCACCAGTGGCGGGCCCTGCGGCCCGGCACCCGCACGGTCGTCAAGGACCCGTTCGCGCTGCTGTCGGTCCCGGCGCTGGGCGCCGGCCCCGGCGCCCTGCCCGTCGTCGTCCACCGGCACCCGGCCGCCCAGCTCGCGTCGTACCGGCGGATGGGCTGGACGGCGGACACCGCCGAGGTGCGCGCGCTCGTCGGCCGCACCGGTGCGCCGTGGCCGCGCGACGACGTCGACGCCATGGGGGAGTTCTGGGCGCTGCTCCACGCGTTCGTCCTCGACTGGCTGCCGCGCGTCCCGCGCGCGGTCGTCGTCGACCACGCCGAGCTGTCCCGCGCCGGGGACGCCGGCGTCGCCGCCGTCCGGCGCGCCGCCGGGCTGCCGCCCGTCCCGAACACCGCTGCGCCGCAAGGGGTCCCGCGTCCGCGCGCGGCCGGGGACGACGGCCGCCTGCACCGCTTCGACCGCGCGCCGCAGGAGGCCGCCGAGGGCTGGCGCTCCCGCGTGCACCCCGCCGACGTCGCGCGCCTGGAGGCCGCGACGGCGGGCGTGCGCGCGGCCCTGGCCGCGCGGACGCTGCGGCTCACCGCCGACCGCACCGCCGAGGAGGCCCGGTGACCAAGCCCAACTTCATCTTCGTCGGCCCGGACAAGGCCGGGTCGACGTGGCTGCACGAGGTGCTCCTCACCCATCCGCAGGTCTGGATGCCGCAGGCGAAGGACCTCTACTTCTTCGACCGCTACTTCGACCGGGGCAGCGACTGGTACCTCGCGCACTTCGCGCCCGCGGGCGCCCGGCACGCCGTCGTCGGCGAGGTGTGCCAGGACTACCTGTTCCACCCGCTCGCGGCGCAGCGCATCCAGGCGACCCTCGGCTCCTGCCGCTTCATGGTGACCCTGCGCGACCCCGCCGACCGGGCGTTCTCCTCCTGGCTCTACATGCAGAAGATGGGCGAGCCGGTCGGCTCCTTCGTCGAGTCGCTCACGGCCCGGCCCGAGCTCGTCGAGCACGGCCGGTACGCCACCGGCCTGCACCGCTTCGTCGAGCGGTTCGGCCGGGACAGCCTGCACGTGGCTGTCTTCGACGACCTCGTCGCGGACCCGCAGGCGTTCGTCGACGCGCTGTGGCGCTTCCTCGGCGTCGCGCCGCACGAGCTCACGCCCGCCCAGCTCGAGGCGCAGCTGCCCGCAGCCGCCGCCCGGTCCGCCGCGCTCGCCCGCCTGGCCCGGGCCGGGGCCGACCTCGTCCGCGAGCGGCTCGACCACCCCAACCTCGTGGGGCTCGTCAAGCGCAACCGGCTCGTGCACCGGGTGCTCTACCGGCCGCTCGGCGCGGACCGGCCCGTCATGACCGGCGACGACCGCGCGGCCGTCCACGCCGCGCTCGGCGCGGAGGTCGCCGAGCTCGACCGCGTCCTCGGCCTGGGGCTCGCCCGGCGCTGGGGGTGGCCGCAGGGATGATCACGGGCACGAGCGTCGTCGAGGTCCCGGTCGACGCCGTCCGGACCGCGCGGGGCCCGTCGTGGGCGAGCCGGCGGATCGGGCCGGCGTGGCCCCTGGCGTGCCTGCTCGTCGGCTTCCCGCTGTGGTGGCTGCTCGGCCTGGCGAGCCTGGCCTTCATCGCCTTCGCGGTGCCGATGGCGGTGCAGGTGGCCCGGGCCGGCCGGCTGCGGGCCCCCGCGGGGGCGGGGGCCTGGCTGCTCTTCCTCGCCTGGGTGGGCGCGGGGGCCTTCGCCGTCCACGCCCACGCCCCCGGGACGATCGACGGCTCGGGCGCCGGCCCGGTGGCCAACTTCGCCTTCCGCGGCCTGTGGTACCTCGCGATCACCGTCGCGCTGCTCTACCCGCTCGCGCTGCCCGAGGCGGCCGTCCCCGGCCGGCGGGTCGCGGGGTGGCTCGCCTGGCTGTTCGTCCACTGCGTCGTCCTCGGCCTGCTCGGGGTGGTGCTGCCGCACCTGCAGGTGACGTCCCTCGTCGAGGTGCTCGTCCCCCAGGTGGGCTCGTCGCCGTACCTGCGCACGCTCGTCCACCCCGCCCTGACGACGGCGAGCGAGTTCCTCGGCTGGAGCCAGCCGCGGCCGAAGGCGCCCTTCGCGTACGCGAACTCGTGGGGCAACAACGTCTCGCTGCTCCTGCCGTTCTTCGTCTGGGTGTGGGGCACGAGCGAGCGGCGCCTGCAGCGCCTGGCGATGCCCGTCGTGCTCGTCGCCTTCCTCGTCCCCGTCGTCCACTCGCTCAACCGGGGCCTGTGGGCCGCGCTGGCGCTGCTCGCCGTGCACGCCGCCGTCGTGCTCGTGCGCCGGCGGGACTGGCTGCGGCTGTGGGTGCTCGCCGTCGCCGGCCTCCTCGCGGCGTCGGCGGTCGTGCTCTCCCCGCTCGCGGACACGCTGTCGGCCCGGCTGACGACGCCGCACAGCAACGAGCGGCGCGGGACCGTCGCCGAGGTGGTGCTGACGACGACGTGGCAGGGCTCGCCGCTGCTCGGCTACGGGACGACCCGCAAGGTCGAGGGGAACTTCGAGTCGATCGGCGGCGGGTCGACGCCGGACTGCCACCAGTGCGCCGCGCCGCCGCTCGGCACCCAGGGCTTCGCGTGGCGGCTGGTCTTCACGACGGGCTTCGTCGGGACGGCGCTGTTCTGCGCGTTCGTCGCGGTCTCGTTCCGGCGGCACGCCTTCCGGTCCGAGCCGCTGTGCGTCATCGCCGGGATGGTCCTGCTGACCGGCGGCTTCCTCTGCTTCGTCTACGACAGCCTCGAGTCGCCGCTCTTCGTCGTCATGCTCGCCGTCGGGCTCGCCAACCGGGCCCGGCTCGACGCCCTCGCCGGCGGTG
>JBQGCR010000458.1:0-3373 GCA_052038585.1 Kineosporiaceae bacterium | reverse complement strand
CGCTCATCTCGGCACCACCGGACGGCCGCCCTCGCGGGCCGAGACGCTCGCCGCCTCCATGACCGAGAGCACCCGGCGCGACTGGTCGCCGGTGACGGACATCGGCAGCCCGAGCGCGAGCCGGTCGGACAGCTCGGCGTGGAACCGGTACGGCGGCGCCGGCGGCGTCGCGAGGCGGGTCACGGACCCGTCGGCGGCGTGCAGGTCGAGCAGCGGCGTGGCGTCCGCCGGCGAGAGGACGTCCTCCGCGAGCGTCCCGATGTCGTTGCGGGACACGATCTTCTCCGTGCGCCAGTGCCCGACGACGGCGCCGCGGGTGCCGAGGACGTACCAGCGCGGCTTGAGCGCGGCGGCGAGGTCGGAGTAGACGAACTCGGCCTCGGCGCCGGACGCGAAGCGCAGCGTGACCCGCGAGTGGTCGGCGTTCGTCACGTCGAGCCACATCCGCTTGTGCTCGGCGGCGGTGACGTGCTCGACGTCGTCCGGCACGAGGTCGAGGATCTGGTCCAGGACGTGGGCGCCCCAGTCGTAGAACGCCCCGCCGGAGACGTCGGCGTCGGAGTGCCAGAGGTTGCACGGGTGCCCGTAGCCGCCGACGAAGGCCTCGAGGTGGAACACCTCGCCGAGCAGCCCGGCCTCGACCGCCCGGCGGATCGCGAGGTGGTCGGGGTCGAAGCGGCGGTTCTGGTAGACGCAGGCGAGCAGGCCGCGGGCCGTTGCGGCGGAGAGGATCTCGTCGGCCTCCTCGGTGCGGATCGCGAAGGGCTTCTCGACGACGACGTGCTTGCCCGCCGCGAGCGCCCGGGCCGCCCAGTCGGCGTGGGTCGCGGGCGGGGTGGAGACGACGAGCAGGTCGACGCCGTCGTCGTCGAGCAGCGCGTCGGCGTCGGTGTAGCGGCGCACGTCCGGTGCGGCCGCACGCGCCGCGTCGAGCCGCTGCTCGGAGGTGTCGCAGACGGCGGCGAGCTCGAGCCCGGCGGTGTGCCGGACGGCCCGGCTGTGCTCGTGGCCGATCGCGCCGTAGCCGAGCAGCCCGACCCGCACCGGCGGCCGCTCGGGCACGGCGAGCACCTGCCGCAGGGCGAGCACGAGGAGCCGGACGGCGTTCGGCGCCGTGACCGCCGCCGGGTGCGTGCCGAGCGTCCAGGTGAGGACGCCGCCGGCGGCCCCGGCGGCGGGCCGCCAGGCGGCCACGGGGTGGACGGCGAGCGCGAGGTGGGCCGTGAGCAGGACGGCGACGTCGTCGCGCACCTTGTCGACCGCGAGGACGGCGTCGGTCGCGTGGGTGTGCTCGCCGAGGTGGGCCAGGCCGGCGTGGGTGTGGTCGAGGACCCGCGCGGCGAGGGGCCCGGCGTCCGCGCCGGCGCGCAGCCGGACGTCGTGGACGCCGCTGCGGCCCGCGACGACGAGGCCCGCCGCCTCGGCCAGGCGCCCGTCCGGGTCGGCCCGGTCGAGCGTGGGGCCGGCGAGGACGACGACGCGGCGGCCCGACACCAGGTCGTCGGCGAGCCGCTCGGGCACCGGGCGGTCGGCCCAGACGACGACGGCGGCGGTGTCCGGCGCCTGCTCGGGCGCTCCCGCGTCGCGCAGGCCGGCGGCGTCGAGCCGCGCGCGCAGGGCGGCGACGGCCTCGGTGAGCCGGGGGTCGGACAGGTCGACGTACCAGGAGAGGTCGGGCACCCGCCGAGGCTAACGGCTGGGGTGCCGGCTCCGCTCGACGACGGCCGAGGCGACCTCGCCGGCGCGCGTCTCCGGCAGCCAGTGGCCGCCCTCGACCTCGACGAACAGGTACGGCGCGCGGACGAAGTCCTTCGTCGCCTCGGCGGCGGACCGGCCGAGCGCGAAGTCCCTGCGGCCCCAGACGTACGTCGTCGGGACGCGGACCCGCCCGGTCGGCGTCCCGAGGCTCCAGGGGATCGCCCGGTACCAGCCGAGCGCCCCCGACATCGCGCCCGGCTCGCGCATCCGCGTCGTGTAGCGCCGGGCGAGCCCCGCGGGCAGGCCGCTGCGCCGCAGGGTCTGCTCGAGGGTCGCGAGGACGACCTTCTCCGGGACGACCGGCACGTTGAAGAACGCCATGTACCACGAGCGCAGCGCCTGGGTGCTCGTGACGAACGAGCGGGTCAGGGCGGCGGGGTGCGGGGTGGAGACGACGGTGAGGGTCGCCGCGCGGTCGGCGTGCGCGGCGCCGAAGGCCCAGGCGAGCGCCCCGCCCCAGTCGTGCCCGACGACGTGCGCCCGGTCGGCGCCCGCGGCGTCGAGCAGCGCGACGAGGTCGGCGGCGCTTCGGGACAGGGCGTACGCCGACCGGCCCGCGGGCCGGGCCCCGGGGGAGTAGCCGCGCAGGTCCGGCGCCAGCGTGCGCAGCCCGGCCTCGTGGAGCAGCGGCGCGACGGAGTCCCACGCCGAGCGGTCCTGCGGGAACCCGTGCAGGAGCAGCACCACCTCGCCGTCCGCCGGCCCGGCGTCGGTGAGGTCGAACGTCAGGCCGTCGTGGGTGAACGTCGTCAGGCGCGCCATGGGGCCAATCTAGGACGGCGCCGCCGGACGGCCCTCCGGGACGTCGTCGCCCGCCCGGGGCCAGTCGTCGGCCTGCGCCCCGAGGACGGCCAGCAGCCGGAGCTTGGCGTGGCTCTCGCTGCCCGGCACCGCGGTGTACACGAGGAGCCGGTGGGACTGCTGGGGGTCGAGCAGCGTCTGGCAGTGCAGCGCGAGCTCGCCGACCTGCGGGTGCACGAAGTGCTTGACGTCGTCCGGCCGCACGCCGACGTCGTGGGTCTGCCACAGCCGGCGCAGCTCGGCGCTGCGCGCCAATGCCAGCTCGGCGAGCCGGGCGGCGCGCGAGCCCGGCCCGCGCAGCGTGACGACCTCGCGCAGGTGCGAGGCGTAGACCCTCGAGAGGAGGTCGTGGTCGTCGGGCCGGTAGCGGGAGCGGGCGGCCGGGTCGGTGAACCAGCGGTACCCGAGGCTGCGCGCCGGGCCGGTGAAGGCCGTGGTGTCGCCCGTCAGCGCGACGCCGGTCGGCGTCTGCCGCAACGTCTCCCCGAGCTCGCTGACGATCTCGGCGGGCGTGTCGGCGAGCCGGTCGAGCACCCGGAGCAGGCCGGGCGAGACGTGCTCGCTCGTCGACCCGCGGGGCGGTGGCCGGTGCCCGGCGAGCCGGAAGAGGTGGTCGCGCTCGTCGAGGCTCAGGTGCAGCCCCTGCGCGATCGAGGCGACCATCTGCTCGGACGGGTGCGGCCCGCGCTCGCGCTCCAGCCGGGCGTAGTAGTCGGTCGACATGTGGCACAGCGCGGCCACCTCCTCGCGCCGCAGGCCGGCCGTCCGGCGTCGGGACCCGCGCGGCAACCCGGCGTCCTCCGGCTGCATCGCG
>JBQGCR010000457.1:0-2111 GCA_052038585.1 Kineosporiaceae bacterium | reverse complement strand
ACGGGCCGCGCGGCCTCCGGCGCCGCGGCCGCCGTGACCGACGAGCCGGCGGCGCTGGCCCCGCCGGACGCGGACGGCGCGGGCCTGGACCCGCAGACCCGTGAGCGGGCGCTCGCCATCGCGCGGCGGCTCTCCCTGCGCCGGCCGCGGGCCCGGGCGTCGCGGACCCGCGGCGCCGGCGCGCTGACGAGCGTGCCCTACCGCGGGGGCTCGGACGACGTCGACCTCGACCGGACGATCGAGGTGCTCGCCGAGCGGCCGGTCCCCGAGCCGGAGGACGTCGTCGTCCGCGAGCGGACCCGCGCCGTGCGCACCGTCGTCCTGCTCGTCGACGTCTCCGGCTCGATGCGCGGCGAGCGGGTCCGCACCGCGGCGGCGACCGTCGGCGCGCTCGCCGGGGCGCTGCGGGACGACCGGCTGGCCGTCGTCGCCTTCTGGTCCGACGCGGCCGTCGTCCACCCGCTCGGCCGGCCCGTCCGGCCGCTGCGGCTCCTCGAGGACCTGCTCCGGCTGCCGGCGCGAGGCCTGACCAACGTCGCCTTCCCGCTCGCCGTGGCCCGGGACCTGCTCGCCGGCATCGCCCCGCGCGACGCCCGCGTGCTGCTCCTGTCGGACTGCGTCCACAACGCCGGGCCGGACCCGCGCGACGCCGCGGCGGCGCTGCCCCGGCTCGACGTCCTGCTCGACACCACGGGTGAGCGCGACGTCGAGCTCGGCCGCGACCTCGCCCGGGCCGGCGGGGGGCTGCGGCGCACGGTCGGCCACCACCGCGAGGTGCCGCCGGCGCTCGAGGCGATCTTCGCGGGGAGGTGACGCCGCGGCCCGCGTGCTTTACAGTCTTGCTCGCTCTGTAAACCGCATCGAGGGAGACGACGTGAGCGAGCCGTTCAAGGTCTGGGAGTGCCTGCAGTGCGGGTGGGTCTACGACGAGGCCCTCGGCTGGCCCGAGGAGGACTTCCCGCCCGGGACCCGCTGGGCGGACATCCCGGAGGACTGGTCGTGCCCTGACTGCGGCGCGGCGAAGAAGGACTTCGTCATGGTCGAGGTCACCCGTCGCTGAGCGGTCCGGCTCCCCGTGTCGCGCGGAGCAGGTCGCGCACCCCCGAGTCGAGGGCGGCCCGGGCGGCGCCGGGGTCGTCGAGGTACCCGGCGACCATCGCGCCGTCGCGCAGGACCATCCAGCGGCGCATGGCGGCGGCGGGGTCCGGGTGGCCGGTCCCGGCGAAGGCCGTGGTCACCTGCTCCTCGAGCCAGGTCCGGTGCGCGAGAACGGCTCTGCGCGGGGCGCTCGCGGGGTCGGGGTACTCCGCGGCGGCGTTGATGAACGCGCAGCCCCGGAAGCCGGCGAGGCAGACCTGGTCGCCGAGGGTGCCGGTGAGGGCGAGCAGCCATGCGGCGGCGCCGTCGGCGTCGTCGGGGACCGGACCGACGGCCTCCCGGACGGACCGGTCGACCTCCTCGAGGTAGGCGACGACGAGGGCCTCCTTGCTCGGGAAGTGCCGGTAGAACGTCGCCCGGGTGACGGCGGCGTCCGCGACCACGCGGTCGACGCCGACGCCGCGCAGCCCCTCGGCGTAGAAGAGCGCGGACGCCGTGCGCAGCAGCCGCTCCCGGGCCGCCGACGGACGGGGCGTCGTCGTCGTCACCCTCCGACAGTAGACGCCGGGCGGGGCGCCGGCGCGGGAGGCGCGGTGCTCGCGCGGACGACGAGGCGCACCCCGAGGTCGACCCGCGGCGGCACGCGCTCGCCGTCGCGCAGGCGCAGCACCATGCGGGTCGCCTCGGCGGCCATCTCCTCCAGTGGCTGGTGGACGGTCGTCAGCGGGGGCGCCGACCACTGCGCCACCGGCAGGTCGTCGTAGCCGACGACGGACAGGTCCGCGGGCACCGAGAGCCCGAGGGACCGCGCGGCCTCCAGTGCCCCGAGCGCCTGCAGGTCGCTGCCGGCGAAGACGGCCGTCGGCCGGTCGGGCCGGCGCAGCAGGTCCAGGACGTGCCGGCGCCCGCCGTCGACGTGGAAGTCCCCGTAGCGCTCCAGCGCCGGGTTGGGATCCACGCCGGCCCGGGCCAGGGCGGAGCGGTAGCCGGCGAGCCGGCCCATCGCGCACATC
>JBQGCR010000456.1:0-2386 GCA_052038585.1 Kineosporiaceae bacterium | reverse complement strand
CCCTCCTGGCGGTAGAGCGCCATCGTCTCCTGGGTCATCGCCTGGCGGGACTCGGGGTCGGTCTTGCCCTTGTACTTCTTCTGGATCTTCTGCAGCTCGGGCTGGATGAGCTGCATCTTGCGCGAGGCGTTGATCTGCTTGACGAAGAGCGGGATCATCGCGGCTCGCATGACGATGACGAGGCCGATGATCGACAGGCCCCAGGCGAGGCCGGACGCCGGGTCGAGTCCCAGGCTGGTGAACGCCTGGTGGAAGCCGTACATGATCCACGCGACGAGAAGCTCGATCGGGTAGAGCAGGCTGTTGAAGAAGTCTCCCATGCTGTCCTTCAGTCGGTCCGGCGTCGTCGCCGGGGATGGGCCCACGCAGGGCGTGGGTCAGGTGGTGGTCTCGTGGGGGATGTGACGAGCAACGAGCTCGCCGTCATCCGGCTGCCCCGGCAGCGGTGGGACGTGCTCGACCCCGCCGGGCGACCAGGGGTGGCACCTGCCCAACCGGCGGGCGGCCAGCCAGGTTCCCCGGAACAGGCCGTGCCGGCTCAGGGCGGTCACGGCATACGCGGAGCAGGAGGGGTAGTAGCGGCAGCTGGGCGGGGTCAGCGGCGAGAGGACGAGCTGGTAGGCGCGCACGAGCCACACGAGTGGCTTGGCGGCAACCTGTCCCAGCGTCATCCGGCGACCTCCAGACGGCCAACTGCCTTGTGCAACAACGGAATCAGCGCATCAGAGAGCTGCGCGAACGTCGCCGTCGCGGCTGCCGGCTGGGCGCGCACGACGACGTCACAACCAGCCGGTATGCCGTCCAGCCGGCTCGCGACGACGGCGCGGAGCCGGCGCTTGGTCCGGTTGCGGACCACGGCGTTGCCCACGGCCCTGGACACGACGAAACCGACCCGCGGCGGGAGTCCCGCACGAGAGTCGGTCACGTTGGCGTGCACCACGAGGATCCTCGATCCCGCTCGCGTCGCACCGGGGGCTCGGATCGCCGACGCGAAGTCCGACCGCTCACGCAGTCGGTTCGGCGCCGGCAGCACCGAAGCCTCAGGCCGAGAGCTCGGCGCGACCCTTGCGGCGACGGGCAGCCAGGATGGCGCGGCCGGCGCGGGTCCGCATGCGCAGGCGGACGCCGTGGGTCTTGGCCCGGCGGCGGTTGTTGGGCTGGAACGTACGCTTGCTCACGTCACATCTCTCTTCACGAGACGACCCTCGCGTGGGACACGCGGGATCTGGGGCTGTCAGGGTGCTGCTGGTTCGGGGCTGCGGGCAGGCGTCGACGGCCGCCACAACAGGCTTGTCAACGGTACGGGAGAGCATCTCTCCGGGTCAAACTCACCGAAACCGCTGACAGCCGCGCGTCGAACAGGCTAGGTTCCCACCTCGCGTGCCTCGTTCGGGTCCGACACGCCGCTTCTCGCCAGCCGTGGTCACGAGACTGCGCCACGACGGCTTGCCGCGGGGGTCACCCCTTGTTAGCGTCACCCCGCATACCCACAGTCTGTGGACAACTCTGTGGACACGCGCACGAGGAACGTCGAAAGGTTGTGTGGTCAGGTGCCGGACGCGGGGATGGACCAGATCTGGCGCACGACGCTCGATGCGCTGGACTCCGACGGGATCCCCGTCCAGCAGCGCGCCTTCCTCTCGCTGGCCAAGCTCGTCGGCCTGCTCGACGACACCGTGCTCATCGCGGTGCCCAACGACTTCACCAAGGACATCGTCGAGACGCGCCTGCGCGACCGGGTGACCGACACCCTGAGCCAGCAGCTCGGCCACACGGTGCGGCTCGCCGTCACGGTGGACCAGAGCCTGGGTGACATCCCCGTCCAGGAGCCGCCCGCTCACGGGGTCGAGGACTCCGCCCACGGCGTTCCGGTCCCGGCCCACGAAGCGGTGCCCGCGACCGGCCATGCGAACGGGCTCGCCGACGGCGTCCCGTCCGGCCATGGCGTCCACACCGGCGGTCAGCCCGGTCAGCCCGGTCAGCCCACGGCCCACGGGGCCGGTGACGCCGACGGTCGCCGGGCCGAGCGTCGCGCCGAGCTCGACGGCATCGCCCTCGCCGACGACGACGACCACGGGTCGCGCCCCGACCGGGGCACCACGCAGACCCGATCGCCCGGCGCGCTGCGGCCGCGCCCCGGCGCCACCGTCCCCGAACAGGTCGAGCTGACCCGCCTCAACCCGAAGTACACCTTCGACACCTTCGTCATCGGCGCGAGCAACCGGTTCGCCAACGCGGCCGCCCTCGCCGTCGCCGAGACGCCGGCCAAGGCCTACAACCCGCTCTTCATCTACGGCGAGTCCGGGCTGGGCAAAACCCACCTGCTCCACGCCATCGGGCACTACGCGCGCAACCTCTTCCCGCACGTCAAGGTGCGGTACGTGAA
>JBQGCR010000455.1:0-2775 GCA_052038585.1 Kineosporiaceae bacterium | reverse complement strand
GAGCCGGGCCGCGGCGGCCGCGGCGGCGGCGAGCAGCACCCCCGTCGTCCCGGCCGGCCCGCCCGGCAGGAGGATCCAGCCCGCGCCGAGGACGGCGACGACCTGCCCGGCGAAGGTCCCCGTGACGCTCTCGACGAGGCGCGGGCGGCCGTCGGTGCGCAGCAGCTCGTGGCCGAAGGCGGCGAGGACGGACAGCGCGAGGACGACCGGGAACGGCTCGAGCGGCCGCGCCCCGCCCGTCGTCACGACGGCGCAGGCGAGCGCCGCGACCCCGGAGGCGGCGACGACCAGGCCGCTGCCCCGCCGGGCGGGCAGACCGACGAGCGTGCCCCAGCCGGCGGCGACGCAGAGGACGGCGAGCAGCACCGCGGCGGCGGCGAAGGCGGTGCCGGCGTAGGCGGTGACGGCGATGAGCACGGTGGCCGTCACCGACACCGCCGCGTGCTGGACCGCTCTCACCCGCGCATCCTGGCAGACGCCGCGACGGCGTCCCGCGCCCACGCGGCGATGCGGTCGACCCGCGTCGGCGTCGTCGCCGTCTCCGCGTGACCCATCCCCGGCTCGACCCACAGCGTCGACGTCGGCCCCGCCGCCTCGTGCAGCCAGAGCGCGTGCTCGAGCGGGAACCAGGGGTCGGCGTCGCCGTGCACGAGGAGCAGCGGCGTCGGGGCGATGCGGCCCGCGAGGGTGTCCGGCGGCAGCGGCGGCGGCTCCCACCCGCCGTCGGCGACCCGGGTCCGGAAGCGGCGCAGGAGCACGTGACGTCCGGCGGGGGTGAGCATGCCGACGTGCAGCCGCCGCATCGGGGCCGTGCCGCGGTAGTTCCAGCGGCTCGGGCCGCTGACGGCGACGACGGCGTCGGCACCGCCGTCGTCCGGCGTCCGGTGCAGCCCCGCGTGGCGCACGGTGACGCTCGCGCCGAGGGAGAAGCCGATCGTCACGACCGGGCGGCCGTCGTCGTCCGCCAGCCGACGCGCGGCGAGGACGGCGGTGCGCAGGTCCTCGTCCTCGACCGCGCCGACGGTGCTCTCGCCGCCCGACGCGCCGTGGCCGCGCAGGTCGTAGGACAGCACCGGGCCGTGGTGGGCGAGGCGCTCGACGACGGCCCGGACTGCGGGGCGCCGCCACGTGCCGGTGAACCCGTGGGTGACGACGTGGACCGGACCGTCCTGCGGCGCGTCGGGCGCCGCGGGGTCGAGCCGGGCGGACAGGTGGACGCCGTCGCGGGTCGTCAGCGTCGTCGTCCGGCCGGTGTCCACGCCCCGATCCTGCCCCACCGCCGTCTGACCGTCGTTGTCATGTGTCCGTGTGATGTCGGTGACGTCGCGCGGTCGGCGCCGGAAACTCCCGGTGACGACGGGCAGACGCACGGGGGTAACAGGCCCTAGTCTGTCGATCCATCACGTCCGCAACGGCGCGGAGAGCATTGCACGGCACACCCGGGCGATGCCGGACGGACGATGGCGACGGTCCCGGTGGCGCCCCCTGCGGGAGGAGACCCCCCGTGGCACAGCTGTTGCTCCTGACGAACGCCCTGGCGCCGTCCGCCGAGGTGCTGCCCGCCCTCGGCCTGCTGCCCCACCAGGTGCGCGTGCTCCCCGCCGAGGCCGCCGTGCTCGTCGACGCCCCGCCCGCGGACGCCGTGATCGTCGACGGTCGTCGTGACCTCGCCGGCGCGCGGTCCCTCTGCCGCCTGCTGCGCACGACCGGCCTGTCCTCGCCGCTCCTGCTCGTCCTCACCGAGGGCGGGATGGCCGCGGTCGCGGCCGACTGGGGTGCCGACGACGTCCTCCTCGACTCCGCCGGTCCCGCCGAGGTGGAGGCGCGGCTGCGCCTGGTCACCGGGCGCAGCCGGCTCGCCGAGGCCGCGCCGGAGGAGACCTCGGAGATCCGGGCCGGCGACGTCGTCGTCGACGAGGTGACGTACAGCGCCAAGGTGCGCGGCCGCGTCCTCGACCTCACGTACAAGGAGTTCGAGCTCCTCAAGTTCCTCGCGCAGCACCCGGGCCGGGTCTTCACCCGCGCCCAGCTCCTCCAGGAGGTCTGGGGCTACGACTACTTCGGCGGCACGCGGACCGGCGACGTCCACGTCCGCCGGCTGCGCGCCAAGCTCGGGCCCGAGCACGAGGCGCTCATCGGCACCGTCCGCAACGTCGGGTACCGCTTCGTGCCGCCGGGCCGGGACCGCAAGGCCGAGACCGAGCCGGCCGACCTCGAGGTGGACGTCCGCGCCGACCTCTGACCGTCCTGACGGGGCCGGCGGCGCAGCCGGCTGGTGGGGTCGGCCGGGGCGGGTCGGCCGGAGCGTCCGCCGACGTGCGCGGGGCTGCCCCTGGCCGCCGCAGCCGGGGCCTGACGCACGCTCCGCGGCCCCCTTGGACGATCTTGCCGTCATGACGATCGCGTGCCGGTCGGCCTGCTGCGCGGGCTCCGCGCCGCCGGCGCGCCTCACCGCCGGCCCACACTCATCCTTCGCCAGACATTGCGCCGCCTCGCCACCGGCCCACCCCGCCGCCGCGCTGCGTCTCACCGCCGCACGGGGCGCGTCCGTCCCGCACCGCTCACCTACGCGCGCGGCGGTCGAGCACCCAACTCGGACGCCCTGACCGTCGCCTGGATCTTCACTCCCCGCAGCGGTACCGTTCGAACACGTGTTCGAGTCATGGGAGGTCGAGGTGGCGCCACGCGAGGCGGACGACGGGTTCGGGCCGGACGAGGTGCCGTGGAGCGGCATCACGTTCAGCACCGGCCCGGTCTCCCTGCGCGGGCGGGTGC
>JBQGCR010000454.1:0-1756 GCA_052038585.1 Kineosporiaceae bacterium | reverse complement strand
GACGGGCTCGCCGGTCTCCGCGTCGCGGGCGCCGAGGTGGATGTTGGACAGCCAGCCCTGCCGCCGACCCGAGCCGCGCTCGACGGCGAGGACGACGAGGTCGAGCGTGTGCGTCGGCTTGACCTTGACCCAGCCGCTCCCGCGGCGTCCGGCCGCGTAGGGCGCGGCGGCGTCCTTGACGACGACCCCCTCGTGGCCGTCGGCGACGAGCCGCCCGAAGAACTCCGCCGCCTCGGCGGGGTCGGTCGTCACGAGCCGGGGCACGAGCAGGTGCGGCGCCAGCGTGGCGAGCACCTCGTGCCGCTCGCGGGCGGGGGCGTCGACGAGGTCGCGACCGTCGGCGTGGAGGACGTCGAAGAGGAACGTCGTCAGGGGCACCTCGGCCCGCAGCCGCTCGACGTCGGCCGAGCTCGCCGTGCGCGCTCCGGTGACCTGGAAGGGCGCCGGCCGGCCGTCGGCGCCGAGGCCGAAGGCCTCGCCGTCGAGCACGAGGTCGCCGCCGGGGAGGGCCGCGACCGCCTCGACGACCTCGGGCAGGCGCTCGGTGATCTCGTCGAGGCTCCGGGTGAAGACCGTGACCTCGCCGGCACGCCGGTGCACCTGGACCCGGATGCCGTCCAGCTTGCCGTCGACGAGCAGCTCGGCCCCGCCGAAGCCCTCGACGGCCTCGTCCGTCGTCTTCGCCGAGCCGGCGAGCATCGGGCGGAGCGGTCGCCCCACGACGAGCCCGACCTCCTCGAGCGCGGGCTGCCCGCCCGTGGCGGCGATGCCCGCGACCTCGTGGGTCGAGCCGGCGAGCATGACGGCCCGGCGCACGACGGCGTCGGGCACCTCGAAGGCGCGGGCCAGCGCCGCGAGGACGACCCCGTCGAGCGCCCCCTGGCGCAGGTTGCCGGTCATGAGGTCGCGCAGGAAGCGCTGCTCGTCGGCCGTCGCACGGCCGAGCAGCCCCCCGAGCTCCGCCCGCCGGGACGCCGTGGACCCGGCCCCGGCCGTGGCGGCGAGCCGGTCGAACGCGGCGTCGACCTCGGCGACGGTCAGCGTCGGCTCGCCGGCCGGCTCGGGCATCCGCGAGAGCGAGCGGTGGCCGACCCCCAGCCGGCGTTGTGGCAGCACACCGGACAGGAACGCGACGACGGTGCCGACCTCGCCGGCGTCGGCCCGGGCGACGAGCGCGGCGATGGCCTCGGTCTTCGCGGTGCGCGAGCGCGTGGCCGCGACCTCCTGCGACGTGGCGACGAGCTCGGCCAGCGTGACGTCCATCCGGTCATCCTGCCCGCCACCACCGACAGCAGGGCCCTCAGCGGGCGAGGCGCATCGGCACGTGCGGGATGCCGTCCTCGACGAACTCGGCGCCGTCGCGCGCGAACCCGAGCCCGGCGTACCAGTGCTCGAGGTGGCTCTGGGCGTCGAGGACGACCGGGCCCCGGGTCGCGGCGAGGACGGCGACCACGAGCTCGCGCGCCACGCCGGCCCCGCGGGCGGACGCCACGGTCGCCACCCGGCCGACGCGCAGCACCCCGTCGCCGTCGTCGAGCACCCGCAGCGTCGCGACGACCTCGCCGGACGCCGCCTCGGACCACCACTGGACGGTCGCGGGCTCGAGGTCGCGACCGTCGAGGTCGGGGTAGAGGCACTCCTGCTCGAGGACGAAGACGTCCTGCCGCAGGCGCATCAGCGCGTAGAGCACCTCGGCGGGGAGGTCACGGGTCGGGGCGGAGCGGACGACGGGCACGCCGACCACCCTAGGCACCCC
>JBQGCR010000453.1:0-18298 GCA_052038585.1 Kineosporiaceae bacterium | reverse complement strand
GCCCCGATGCACCAGCCGACGAGCGAGCACTGCGCGGAACCGCTGTGCCGCAGCACCTCCCGGACCGACCACTCGAGCTCGTCGCAGACGTACGCCTCGAGGCCGACGTCGGCGTCCTCCTCGCCGGGGTAGCCCCAGTCGACGAGGAAGACGTCGTACCCCTCCTCGAGGAGGAACTCGACGAAGCTGTTGCCCGGCCGCAGGTCGAAGATGTCGGGCCGGTTGATGAGCGCGAAGACGAGCAGCACGGGGACGGCGTGCCGGCGCCGGTCGCTGCGGTAGCGGTACAGCGTCGTCTTGCGGTGCGTCCACACGACGTCCTTCGGCGTCGCGCCGACGACGGCGTCGTCCTGCGTCAGCAGGATGTTCGCCGTCCGCGCCACATCGAGCGGCAGCCGGGCGAGGTCCTCCAGGACGCCGGCGACGCTCACGACGACGTCGTCCTCGGCGTGCGGACCGTGCGCCGCGGCCGCACGGGCACCGACGGGCGGGCCGCCGTCGCGTCGACCGGCGCCGCGTCGGCCGGCGCCGCGTCGAGCCGCTCCTCGAGCCGTTCCACGACCTGGAGCAGCGCCTCGAGCTTGTCCTCGGTGCGGTTCTGCTGCACCGCGAGCCGCGTGACGTCGGCCGTCGTCGCCAGCCGCAGCAGGGCGACGCCCCGGTCGAGCGCGGCGTTCGAGGCGCGCACGAGCGCGGCGGCGTTCGTCGTCGTCATGGCGAGCACCTCGCCGAAGACGTCGGAGGCGACCGCCTTCTCGAACGCGGCCGCGGCGGCGGACTCGGCGTCCTCGTAGGCCTTGCGGCCGGCGGCGACCAGCGCCGTGACGACGGCGTCGGGCAGCGGGGGGACGGGGGTGGAGCGGCTCATCGGCGGGCCTTCCGGGGCGACGGTCACCTGCGATGCAGGCAGCCTCGCGGGGCGCGCACGAGCGCACAAGGCGTCAACCTGTGAGCCGCGTCGCTCGCACGACGAGCGGCGGGTCGGCCCGGACGAACGGTCCGCCGAGCGGCGGACCGTTCGTCCGGAGGGGGCCGGACGCCGGTCAGGCGAGCCCGTTGCGGCCGATGACGTCGCGGTAGAACAGCGCGCTGTCCTTCGGCGTCCGCTCCAGGGTCTCGTAGTCGACCCGGACGACGCCGAAGCGCATGTCGTACCCGCGGGCCCACTCGAAGTTGTCCATGAGCGACCAGACGAAGTAGCCGCGGACGTCGGCGCCGGCCTCGATCGCCTCGTGGACCGCACCGAGGTGGCGCTGCAGGTAGTCGACGCGGCGCGGGTCGCGGACGCCGTCGGCCTCGACCGTCTCCTCCATCGCCGCACCGTTCTCGGTGATCATCATCGGCGTGGCGTAGTCCTTGTGGAGCCGCAGGAGCAGGTCGCGCAGCCCCGTCTCGTCGATGCTCCAGCCCATGTCGGTGTACGGGCCGGGCTGCTGCGGGAACTCGACGTCGTCGAGACCCACCCACGGCGAGGCCGTGATGTCTCCGTGCCCGTCACCGCTCTCGCGCGGCTTGCCGCCGTCGTAGTGCGCGACGACGGTCGGGGTGTAGTAGTTCACCCCGAGCACGTCGACGCCGGTGCCGGCGATCGCGAGGTCGCCGTCCTCGACGAAGGACCAGTCGGTGACGTGGGCCGTGGAGTCCGCGAGGTCGTCGGGCAGGACGCCGCGCAGCTGCGGGTCGAGGAAGACCCGGGAGCCGATCAGGTCGACCCGGCGGGCGGCGTCGACGTCGGCCGCGTTCGTCGGGTCGGCCGGGCGCACCTCGTGGACGTTGTGCGTCACCGAGAATCTCGCGTCGGACCGGACGACGGGGCGCAGCGCCTCGATCGCCAGGCCGTGGGCGAGGTTGAGGTGGTGGACGGCCTTGAACGCCGACTCGGTCTCGGTGCGTCCGGGCGCGTGGACGCCGGCCGCGTAGCCGAGGTAGGCGGCGCACCACGGCTCGTTGAGCGTCGTCCAGACGTCGACCCGGTCCCCGAGCGCGCGGCCGATCGCCGCGGCGTACTCGGCGAAGCGGTAGGCGGTCTCCCGCTCGGGCCAGCCGCCGGCGTCCTCGAGGGGCTGCGGCAGGTCCCAGTGGTAGAGCGTCGCGACCGGCGAGATGCCGGCGCCGAGCAGCTCGTCGACGAGCCGGGAGTAGAAGTCCACCCCGCGCGGCTCGACCGCACCGGACCCGGCCGGGACGATGCGCGGCCAGGCGATGGAGAACCGGTACGCCTGGAGCCCGAGGGACTTCATGAGCGCGACGTCGGCCGGCATCCGGTGGTAGTGGTCGGCGGCGACGTCCCCGGACTCCCCGCGCACCACCTTGCCCGGCGTGTGGCTGAACGTGTCCCAGATCGACGGCCCGCGGCCGTCCTCGGCGACGGCGCCCTCGATCTGGTAGGACGCGGTCGCGGCGCCCCAGACGAAATCCTGTGGAAACGCTTTCGGCATACGGGAAGCCTGCCACCCCGGACGCCGGATCGGAAGGCCTCCGGGCCCCTCAGTTTTCACGTGTCACCAATTCATGCGGCGGGGGCCCTGCGGGTACCGGTCCGCCATGGCGACGAAGAAGCAGCGCGAGCACGCCGAGGCCGAGCGGATGCGCGACGACGTCCCGTCGACGGTCGCGCGCTCGGACGACAAGGCCGTGCGGACGTACAAGAAGACCCTGGAGTCCGCCGAGGAGTCCTACGCCGACGCGAAGGACGGCGCCGAGCGCGCCCACCGGGCGGCCTTCGCCTCGCTCAAGCACTCCTACGAGAAGGTCGGCGACCACTGGGAGCCCAAGGACCACAAGGGCCCCTCGGACGCCAAGGCCGCCGGCGGCGTCGACACCCCGGCGCCGACCAAGGGCGGCGTCGACGCCAACGCGACGAAGGAGCACCTCCTCGAGGTCGCCAAGCGGCTCGACGTGCACGGCCGGTCCCGGATGACGAAGGCCGAACTCGTCGACGCGATCGGCAAGGCCAACGACCGCGAGACCCGCCGCTCGCGAGAGGGCTGAGACCGCTCAGCCGACGGCGAGCCAGGCCGCCATGGCCAGCCCGCTGCACCCGATGACGAGCCGGAACGCCTGCGCCGGGATGCGGCGGGCGACCCGGGGCCCGAGCCACCCGCCGGCGAGGAAGCCGAGGCCGAGGGGGACGACGGCGAGCCAGTCCACCGGCCCGAAGAGCGCGAACCCGACGGCGGCGACGAGGTTCGCGGCCAGCGAGACGACCATCTTCACCGCGTTGGTCCGCACGAGCGGCAGCGAGAGCAGGGACGACAGGACGGCGAGGACGACGACGCCGCCCGCCGCGCCGAAGTAGCCGACGTAGACGCACGCCCCGAGCAGGGCGCCCGCGAGCACGAGCCGGCGCAGGCCGGGCCGGGCCTCCCGCTCGGTCCGCGCCGCGCGCGCCGCGAGCCGGGCCGTCACCCACGGCTGGACGAGGATGACGAGCGAGGCGGCGGCCACGAGCACCGGCACCGCCGCCTCGAACGACGACGCCGGCAGGAGCAGGAGCAGCACCGCCCCGAGCGCCCCGCCGAGCGCGCCGACGACGCTGAGCCGCAGGCACGTCCGCCCCAGGCCGGCGAGCTCTGGCCGGTGCCCGACGGTCGCCCCGACCCCGGTGAACACGAGCGCCACGGTGTTCGTGACGTTCGCGGCGACCGGCGGCAGGCCGACCGCGAGCAGCGCGGGGTAGGACACGAGCGAGGCGAGGGAGACGACGACGCTGACGACGCCCGCGGCCACCCCGGCCAGGGCGAGGAACAGCACGTCGAGGAGGTCCACCGGTGTCCAGCCAACCACGCGGTCGCCAGGTCCGGTCCGCCGGGAGCCGGCCCCGGCCGTCAAGACGGACGGCGAGGCGACCGACAAAGGTCCCTGAAGGCGAAGCAACCGCCGTCCCGTCCCCCGAAGGACTCCCATGCCCTCCCTCTCCCGCACGTTCGCCGACCAGCCGCTCGGCCGCAAGGTGGCCCTGCCCGCCGTCGTCGGCATGGCCGCGCTCCTGGTTTCCGGCGGCGTGAGCGTCGCGTGCCTCGACCGGGCCACGCACGCCTCCGACCGGCTCCGGGTCGCCAACGAGATGACCCGCGCCGCGGTGCTCGCCGACATGCACCACGACGCCGTCCGCTCCGACGTGCTCGCCGTCGCGCTCGACCCCGGCGCCGCCGAGTCGGGCCTCGCCGAGCTGCGCGAGCACGGCGACGCCCTGACGCAGGGGGTCGCGTCCCTGGCCGCGGCCTCCGTGCCCGGTCCCGTCGCGGACGCCGCGACCCGCGTGCGCCCCGAGGTCGACCGGTACGCCGCGGCCGCCGAGCGGTACGCGGCCGCGACGGCGGCGGGCACGGCCACGGCGGCGCAGCGGGAGGAGTTCGAGGCCGGGTTCTCCGCCGTCGAGACCCTCCTGCCCGAGGTCGCCGACGCGATCGCCGCGGAGTCGGCGTCGGCCCAGGCGGCGGTGGCCCGCGCGCGCTCGACGTCCCTGACGCTCGTCGGGCTGACGACGGCGGGCGCCGTCGTCGCCGTCGTCGTCCTGCTCGCGCTCGTGATCCGCTCCATCGTCGGCGCCGTCCGGCGCGTCGACGCGACGTGCACCGCGCTCGCCGCGCTCGACCTCACCGCGACGAGCGGGCTCGACCGCCGCGACGAGCTCGGCCGGATGAGCCAGGCGCTGGACCGCGCCGCGGCCACGCTGCGGCAGGCGCTCGGCACGGTCGCCGTCGGCGCCGGCGAGCTGACCGCGGCCTCGACCCGCCTCGGCGCCGTGAGCACCGAACAGTCCCGCACGGCCGGGGAGACCGCCGAGCGGGCCGTCGTCGCACCCGGCGCCGTCGGCGCCGTCGACGCCGGCGTCCAGGGCGCGATGAGCGGCGCGGAGCAGATGGAGACCGCCGTCGCCGAGATCGCGGGCAGCGCCTCGACCGCCGCCCGCGTCGCCGAGGGCGCGCTCGGCGTCGCCGACGAGGTCACCCGGAGCATCGTCGAGCTCGCCGGCGGCACCGCGCAGATCAGCGAGGTCGTCGAGCTCATCACGAGCATCGCCGAGCAGACCAACCTCCTCGCGCTCAACGCGACGATCGAGGCCGCGCGCGCCGGCGAGGCGGGCAAGGGTTTCGCCGTCGTCGCCGCCGAGGTCAAGGACCTCGCCCAGGAGACGGCCCGCTCGACCGACGAGATCACCCGCCGGATCACCGCCCTCCAGCGGTCGGGGGCGACGGCGGAGGCCTCCGTCGGGCGGATCCGGGAGATCATCGGCGAGGTCACCGAGCACAGCCAGGTCATCGCGACCGCCGTCGAGGAGCAGGCGGAGTCGACCCGGGAGATCACCCGGGCCATCGGGACCGCGGCGCGCAGCAGCGCCGAGGTCGCCGCCGTCGTCGCCCGGGTCAGCGAGATCGCGGGGACGACGACCGAGGGCGCCCGCCTCGGCGACGACGCCGCCCGCACGGTGCAGCAGGTCGCCGCGACGCTCTCGACGACGGTGAGCCGGTTCCGCTACTGAGCGTGGGCGGCTCGATCCCCGCTCGGCGGCTGACCGCTGTCGGCGCCCGGGCTTACCCTGGGACCGATCCGGCGTGCACCAGCGGTCCCCGACCGCCGACGGACAGGACGAGCATGAGCGAGGACCGCGGGCGCGTGCCCACCCCGCGCCCGGCCGCGCCGCGGACCGGCGCGCGGGCCGGCGAGCGCCCCAGGTCGGGCGTGACGACGGACGTGACGACGGGCGCGACGGCGGGCGCCGTGGCGACCGGCGACCGCTCGGCCGACGTCGTCGCCTGGCTCACCGGACGCGTCGGGGACCTCGGCGCCGAGGGCGGCACCGTCCTGGTCCTCGACACCGCCGGCCGGGCGCTCGAGGTGGTCGCCGCGGTCGGCTACGACGACGCCGTCGTCGAGCGCTGGCGCCGCATCCCCGTCGACGTGCACACCCCGCTCACCGACGCCGTCCGCACGGGAGCCGCCATCCTCGTGCCCACGCGCTCGGAGCTGGACTCCCGCTACCCGGGCCTGTCGACCGTCGCGGACCCGCCGGTGCTCGTCGCGCTGCCGGTGACCGGCGACGACGGCGCGGCGGCCGGCGTCGTCGGCCTGACCTTCCGGCACCGCGAGGAGGCCTTGGAGGCGGCCTCGGACCTCGCGGCGCTCGGCCGGCCGGCGGGCGATGTGCTGCGCTCCGCGGGGTACCTGCCCGACGTGACCGCCGTCCTTTCGCGGCCGGCGTCGTCGTCGCCGGCCCGCATGCACGCGCTCGCCGCCGCGCTCAGCTGCGCGCTGACGCCGGAGGCCGTCGCGGGCGTCGTGGCGCGCGAGGGCTGCACCACCCTCGGCGCCGACGTCGCAGGGCTGCTCCTCGACGCCGAGGCGGCCGCCGCGCCGGGCGACGACGGCGTGGCCCTGGCCGGGACCGTCCACGAGGGGCACCCCAGGTGGCGGGCGACGCTCACGGAGCACGGGCTCGACGGCCGGCTGCACCTGCGGTCGGTCGCCGTCGTGCCGCTGCGGGCGGCCGGTCGCCCGCTCGGCACCGTCGCGTTCGGCTGGGTGGTCCGCCAGGACCTGCCGCCGGCGCTCCTCGCGCTCGCCGACGAGGTCGCGGCGCTGAGCGGGACCGCGCTCGAGCGCGCCGAGCACTTCCGTCGGGAGGAGCGGCGCCGCGAGGCCGCCGAGGCGGCGACCCGGCGGCTGCTCGCGCTGCAGAACGTCACCGCGCGCCTGGCCGGGGCCGTCGACGCCGAGTCGATCGCCGACGTGCTCGTCCACGAGGCCGTCGACGCCGTCGGCGCCCAGGCGGTCGTCGTCAGCGAGTACGACGGCGCCGGGACGCTCACCGCGCTCGCCGCCCACGGCATGCCCGGCGGGGACGACCCGCGCTGGCACGTCTCCCGCGTCACCGAGTCCGCGCTCGCGCGCGAGCTGCTGCGCACCCGGGCGCCCGTCGTCGTCCAGAGCCTCGCCGAGCGGGACGCGCGCTACCCCGACATGGCCGCGAACGGGGTCGACCTCGAGGCGTGGGCGAACCTGCCCCTGCTCGTCGGCGGCCGCGTCGTCGGGATCGCGTCCTTCGCGTGGACCCGGCCGCACGCCGTCGACGCCGCGGAGCTGGAGTTCCTCTCCGCGCTCGCCGGTCACGTGGGGCTGGCGCTGGACCGGGTGCGGCTGCTGCGCGGGGCGAAGATGTCCGCCGAGACCCTCCAGCGCGCCCTGCTGCCGCAGGCGCTCACCGTCGCGCCGGGCTGGGAGCTCGCCACGGCGTACCTGCCCGCGGTCGAGGGCACGCAGGTCGGCGGCGACTGGTACGACACCTTCGCGCTCCCGGACGGCTCGGTGGGGCTCGTCCTCGGCGACGTCATGGGCAACGGGCTCGCCGCGGCGTCGGCGATGGGCTCGGTGCGCACCGCGCTGCGGGCCTTCGCCACGGTCGAGGCCGACCCCGCGGAGGTGCTCGCCCGGCTCGACGCGTTCCTCGAGACCTTCGCCGCCGCGGACATCGTCACGTGCGTCTACGCCGTGCTCGACCCCACGACCGGGCGGCTCGCGCACTCCGGCGCGGGGCACCCGCCCGCCGTCGTCGTCGAGGCGTCCGGCGACGTCCGCTGGCTCGAGGACGCCGCCTCGACCCCGCTCGGCGTCCTCCCGCCGACGCCACGGACGACGGCGACGACGACGCTCGGCCCCGGCGACCTCCTCCTGCTCTACAGCGACGGTCTCGTCGAGGACCGCTCGCGCTCGCTCACCCTCGGGCTCGCCGCGCTCGGCGACGCCGCGGTCGACGTCGTCGACGAGGCCGACCTCGAGCTCGGCGTCCACCTGCTCGTCGACGACCTGCTCGCCGAGCGGCGCAACCGGGACGACGTCGCCGTCCTCGCGCTCCGCCGTCGCGCCGGGGCGTAGGAGACGGCAGGGTTGGTCCCGTGACCGACGTGACCAGCCTGCCTGCCGAGAACCCGTTCGCCGCCCCGAGCACGCTGCCCTACGGCCTGCCCGACTTCGCCGCCGTCGCCGAGGAGCACTTCCTCCCCGCGTTCGAGGCCGGCATGGCCGGGCAGCGCGCCGAGTGGGAGGCGGTCGCGACCGACGCCGCGCCGCCGTCGCTGGACAACACGATCGAGGCGCTCGAACGGTCCGGTGCGCTGCTCACGCGGGTGTCGCGGGTGTTCTGGAACCTCGTCGGCGCGGCGAGCACGCCGGGCATCCGGGAGGTCCAGGGACAGGTGGCGCCGCTGCTCGCCGCGCACTCGGACGCCCTGTTCCTCGACCGGCGGATCTTCGCGCGGGTCGAGGCGGTCCACGCCGGGCGCGACGCGCTCGCCGACCCCGAGCAGCGCCGGCTCGTCGAGCGCTACCACACCGACTTCGTCCGGGCCGGGGCCGCGCTCGACGACGACGGGGCCGCCCGGCTCCGCGAGCTCAACGCCGAGCTGTCGACGCTGACGACGCGCTTCCAGAACGACCTGCTCGCCGACACCGCCGACCTCGCCGTCCACGTCACCGACGCCGCCGAGCTCGCCGGCCTCTCGGCCGACGCGGTGTCCGCGGCGGCGGCCGCCGCCGCGTCCCGGGGGCTCGACGGGTGGCTGCTCACCCTCGCCCTGCCGACGAACCAGCCGTCGATCGCGGTGCTGCGCGACCGGTCCCTGCGCGAGCGGCTCTTCGTCGCCTCGACGACCCGCGGCGCCCGCGGCGGCGAGCACGACACCCGCCCGACGCTGAGCCGGATCGCGCACCTGCGCGCCGAGAGGGCCGCCGTCCTCGGCTACGCCACGCACGCCGACCACGTCATCGCCGACCAGACGGCGGGCTCCCGCGAGGCGGCCGCGACGATGCTCGCCGGCCTCGTGGGCCCGACGGTCGAGAACGTCGCCGCCGAGGCCGCCGAGCTCGAGGCGCGGCTGCTCGCCGACGGCGAGTCCGGGCCGCTGCAGCCGTGGGACTGGGCGTACTACGCCGAGCTCGTCCGCGCCGAGCGGTTCTCGGTGGACTCCGACCGGCTGCGGCCCTACCTCGAGCTGTCGCGCGTCGTCGAGCACGGGGTGCTCGCGGCGGCCACGGCCCTCTACGGCATCCGGTTCTCCCGGCGCGCGGACCTGCGCGGCTGGAACGACGACGTCGAGGTGTACGAGGTGCTCTCGCCGTCCGGCGAGGGGCTCGGCCTCGTCCTCGCCGACTGGTACGCCCGCGAGGGCAAGCAGGGCGGGGCGTGGATGAGCTCGTTCGTCACGCAGTCTCGCCTGCTCGGCACCAAGCCCGTCGTCCTCATCAACGCCAACGCGCCCAAGCCGGGGCCGGGCGAGCCGACGCTGCTCACCCCCGACCTCGTCCGCACGCTCTTCCACGAGTTCGGCCACGTGCTCCACGGGCTGTTCTCCGACGTCACCTACCCGCGGTTCTCCGGCACCGCCGTCCCCCGCGACTTCGTCGAGTTCCCCTCCCAGGTCAACGAGCTGTGGGCGTGGTGGCCGAGCGTCCTGCGGCAGTACGCCGTCCACCACGAGACCGGCGAGCCGATGCCGACCGACCTGGCCGACGCCCTGCAGGCCGCCGAGGGGTACGGCCAGGGCTTCGCGACCGCCGAGATCCTCGCCGCGGCGCTGCTCGACCTCGCCTGGCACTCCCGGACGGCCGACGACGGTCCGGTGCCGCCCGACGACGTCGAGGCCTTCGAGCTCGCGGCCCTCGCCGAGCACGGCCTCGCGCTCGCGCAGGTCCCGCCGCGCTACCGGACGTCGTACTTCATGCACGTCTTCAGCGGCGGCTACAGCGCGGGCTACTACTCCTACCTGTGGAGCGAGGTGCTCGACGCCGACACCGTCGAGTGGTTCGTCGAGCACGGCGGCCTGGAGCGCGCCAACGGCGACCGCTTCCGCGAGCACCTGCTCTCCCGCGGCGGCTCGGTCGACCCGATGGAGGCCTACGCCGCCGTCGTCGGGCGTCCCCCGCGGATCGAGCCGCTCCTCGAGCGCCGCGGCCTCCTGCCCGTCTGACCCGGGTCCGGGCCGGGCGCTACGCCGTCCACCGGGCCGGCACGAAGCGCCGGACCTTGCCGCTGACCGGGTCGCGCGGCACCGAGGCGACGACCCGCACCTCGACGGCGAGGTCCGGCAGGCCCGCCGCCCCGACCGCGGCGGCGAGCGCGTCCCGCAGGCCCTCGTCGTCCGTCGCGGCCCCGGGCACGGGGACGACGTCGACGGCGATCCCGCGGGCCGTCTGCCGTACCTGGTACTCGGCGACGTCGGCCCGGTGGACGAGGACGGTCCGCACGACGAGCGGGTGGAGCCGGCGCCCGCCGAACACGAGGACGTCGTCGCTGCGTCCCTCGACCCGCACCACCGTCCACGGCTCGCCCGGCGGCGACGGCAGGCGGACCATGCGGTCCTCGATCCGGAACCGGACGAGCGGCTGGGCGGTGTTGAGCAGGCCGGTGACGAGGACGGCGTGCGACGGCGTCCCGTCCGGCACGGGCCGGTCGTCGGCGTCGACGAGCTCGACGACGGCCAGGTCGTCCGCGAGCGCGATGCCCTCCGTGCCCGGCGGGCTCACCCCGACGAGCCCCTCGGAGGAGCCGAACTGGTCGGACACGGGGACGCCGAACGCGTCGGCGACCTCGGCCCGCAGGGCGGGCGGGAGCGTCTCGCTCGTCGCGGTGACCGACACCGGCGCGATCCGCAGCCGCCCGGACCGGCGGGCCGCGGCGAGGCGGTCGAGCACCGACGGGTAGGCCTGGAGCATGACCGGGTCGGCGGCGTTCAGCCGGTCCACGATCTCCTCGAAGGGCAGCGTCGCCGGGGCGGGCAGCGTCCGCACGAGGTCACCGGACAGCAGCGCCGGCAGCGCCCGCGTCGCGTGGACAGCCGACCCGGCGGTGACCATGGCCATCGGCACGCCGCCCGGCGGTGGACCGCCGGCCTCGAGCAGCCGCGCGAGGCCGCCGCGGAGCATGCCGAGGGCGTAGTCGACGACGGCGCTCCAGTGCCAGGCGTGGACGCCGCGGACCCCGGAGCTGCCCCCCGAGGCCAGGCACACGTAGTCCTGCGCGACGGGGTGCGGCGTGTCGTCCGTCGCGGCGAGCGCGGCCTCGACCGCCGAACGGGTGAGGCGCCGGTCGGTGACGACGTCGTCCCAGCGGCCCATGAGGTCGGCCTTGGTCATGACCGGCAGCGCGGTGAGGTCCTGGGGCGTCACCGCGCCGAGGTCGACGTGCGCGAGGCGCTCGGCGTGGAACGGGGAGTGCTCGGCGGCGTGCTCGAGCAGGGCGGCGAGGGCGCGCTGCCGGTGCGCCGCGAGGGCGTCGCCGTCCCAGCGCAGCCGGGCGAGGTGGACGGGCACCTGCTCGGCGAGGCGCTCGCGGGCCAGGGCGCGCAGCTGCGAGAACCGTTGCGCCGCAGCGCTGTCGTGGAGGGGGGTGCTCGTCGGCGCGCGGGTCATCGGGTCTCCTCGGGTCGGGCGCCGAGCAGCCGGCCCATGGCGGCGACGGCTTCCTCGGCGGGGACGGGGACCCCGGCGGCCTCCTCGAGCGCCACCCCGTTGGCCAGGGCTAGGACGGCGGCGGCGAGCAGCGGCGTCGGGGCGGGCGGTTCGCGGTGCGAGCGCTCGTAGAGCACGGCGAGGGCCGCGGCCACGCCCTCGAGGGTGCGGGCGTGCGCCGCGGCGTAGCGGGCACCGAGCGCCGGGTCGCGCGCGGCGACGAGCCGGAACTCCAGGACGAGCAGCGTCCACGCCCGGTCGGCGGCCGAGACCCGGCGCATCGCGTCGAGGAGCCGGTCGTACTGCTCGATGCCGGCGAGGCTCTCCGCGATCCGCCGCTCCTGACCGGCCCGCTCCTCGATCCGTCGCTCGAGCAGGGTGAGGAACAGGTCGGCCTTGCTCGCGAACTGCGAGTAGACGACGCCCTTGGAGAACCCCGCCTCCCGGGCGATGTCGTCGAGCGTCGCGGCGTGGAACCCCTGCGCGACGAACACCCTCCGGGCCGCCGCGAGCACCGTCTCCCGGTTCCGCCCGACCTGCTCGAGCCGGCTCAGCCGCGTTGCCATACCGCGAGTATCCGAATACCCGCGGTATCTGTCAAGGCCTCCCAGGTCGGGTACTACGCCGTCCACCGGGGCCGGTCAGCGTCCCCGGCGGGGGGTCGGGGTGATCACCGGGCGGTCGGCGCGGCTGGGCTGGGCCAGGGTGAGCGAGCGCACGGTGAGCGCGTCGAGCCGGGCCTGGCCGCCCTCGCTCACGAGGGCCACGCCGCGGTCGGCGTCGTCGGGCAGGACGACGTCGGTGATCGCCAGCGCCCCGTCGCGGGTGAAGACCTCGACCGAGCCGGCGTCGACGAGCACCCGCAGCCGGAGCCGGCCGTTCGTCAGCGCCAGCGGGGCCGACGACACCGAGGGGAAGCTCGCGCTGAAGTCGGTCCGGCCGGACCGGGTCCGGTCCACCGAGAGCCGCGCCGTCGCGGTGTCGTAGACGATCCGCACGCCCCTGGTGCCGTCGGCCGAGCGGCGGACGACGACGCCGGTCCGTCGGGCGGTGCCGGGCACGAGATCGACGACGACCTCGTGCGCCGGGGCCAGCCCGGGCGCGGCGACGGCCGTCTCCCCGGCGGCCAGCGTCCGCGCCGTCAGCGACGCGGACGCGGCCCGACGCAGCGAGCCGAGCTCGGCGACCGGCTGCTGCACGAGCGACACCCGCCCGCCGACCGTGCGCAGGCCGAGCTCGCGCGGGAAGGTCATCGCCGAGCGCCACGGCGACGTCGGGACGGCACCGGCGTAGTCCCAGTTGCTCATCCAGCCGATCGTCACCCGCCGGCCACCGGGCGCCCCGTTCCACGTGACCCCGGCGTAGTTGTCCCGGCCCCGGTCGAGCCAGCGCGCGCGCTCGAGCGCCGGGACGGCGGCGGTGTCGGCGAGGACGACGTCGTCGACGAGCACGTGCCCCCACCCGCCGGTCGAGCGGTCGACGACCTGGAGCCGGGCCTGCTTGCCCTGGTGGGCGGACAGGTCCCAGGCGACCCAGTCGAGGTGCTCCGAGTCGGCCCCGGTCGCGCTCGCGACGACCCGGTCGTCGACGACGAGCGTCACGGCCGCGGCCCGCGAACGCGGTTGCGCCGCAACGGTCCCGAGCACCACCTGGTCGAGCAGGAGGTGGCCCCAGCGGCCGGTCGCCGCGTCGTCGACGACGAGCTGCGCGGACCGGCCGGCCCACGGCGAGACGTCCCACGAGACCCAGTCGAGCTCCTCGCTGTCGCGGCCCGTGGCCGTGCGGACGACCTGCCCGTCGACGACGAGGGCGACGGCGGCCCGTCCGGGGGCGTCCCACGGGTGGTTGCCGCCGCCGACGAGCAGCGACATCCGCGGGGCGTCGAGCGTGAACGCGGGCGAGCGCAGCGTCCCGGTCGTCGCGTCGCCGCCGACGTAGGTGTTGACGAAACCCGCTCCCTGCCAGCCGGACACGGGCTGCTGGTCGGGCAGCGTGCCGCGGACGACGGCACCGCCGAGACCGCCCGTCGCCGTCCAGCCGGACAGGCCCGACTCGAAGCCGGCGACGACGCGGCCGGGCGGCGTCGAGCCGTCGCCCGTGAGCGTGCGGTACGGCTGGCGGCCGCCGCCGACGCGCAGGTTGAGCCAGCGCCGGTCCACGGTGAAGGGCGCCGACGTCAGGGAGCCGACGGTGGCGTCGCCGCCGCGGAAGGTGTTGACGAGCCCGGAGCCGGTGAACCCGCTCACCTGCTGCTGCCCCGGCAGCGTCCCGGCCGCGGGGCCGGCGCCGACGGCGTCGCCGTCCGCGATCCACCCCGCCGGCCAGGCGCCGCCCTCGAAGTCCGCGAGCGTCCGCCCCGTCGGCGGCACGTAGGGCGCGGCGTCGTCGGCGGTGAACCGCTCGCCGTCGAAGTCGCCGACGAAGTACTGCGTGCCCGAGCCGCCGGCCACCGAGCCGGGGTTGAGGCTGACGAGCATGACCCACTTCTGCCGGGTCGCGTCGCCGTCGACCGGCAGCGGGAAGAGGTCCGGGCACTCCCAGACCCCGCCGGTCGCGCCGAGGGGCCCGAACTCCGAGCGCTGCGTCCACCGCTTGAGGTCCGGCGAGGTGTAGACCCGCACCTTCCGCTCGACGGCCATCGCGACGACCATGACCCAGCGGCCGCGGGCGTCGTCCCAGAACACCTTCGGGTCGCGGAACTCCGTCGACCCGATGTCGAGGACCGGGTTGCCGGCGTACCGGGTGAACGTCGTCCCCCCGTCGAGGCTGTACGCGAGGGCCTGCGCCTGGCGCCCGGTCGCTCGGTCGAGCGCCGTGTAGACCGCGACGATCGCCGTCCGCCCGTCGCGGTTGAAACCCGCGGTGTTCGCGGTGTCGAGGACGGCGCTGCCGGAGAACGCCATCTCGGTCGGCGTGGCGGGCAGGGCGACGGGCTGCTCGGTCCAGCGGACGAGGTCGGTGCTCGTCGCGTGCCCCCACGACATCTCGCCCCAGTCGTTGCCGGTCGGGTTGTACTGGTAGTAGAGGTGCCACCGGCCGTCGGCGTGGACGAGGCCGTTGGGGTCGTTCATCCAGTTCCGCTGCGGCGTGTAGTGCACCTGCGGCCGGTACGGCTCGGCGCCGACGAGCGGCGCGGCGCCCCGGGGGGTCCCGCCGTCGTCGGGGTCGTCGGGCACGGTCACCAGGCCGAGGACGACGAGGCCCGCCAGGGCGGAGGCGAGCACGATCCGGAACACAGGTCCTCCCACGGGTCGACAACGTTGTCGAGTGGGCGAGAGCCTCGCAAGCAGGTCTTTTGGTGTCAACACGCTCACCGGTAGGGGCATCGAGGGATGTCGTCGGCACGATCATGTGCCATCTCGATCCGACAACGAACCGATTGGTGCTTAATGTCCCGCTTGTGGCTGTGAACCAGGCCACAGCAGGCCCGCATTCGAGCAGTCGGATCCCCGGGAGGACCCTCATGCCCCAGCCCCACGAGCACCCCGTCCCACCGCCACGATCCCGCCGGCGCCGGCACCTCGCCGTGCTCGCCGCAGCGGCGACGGTCGCCGTCACCACGGCCCTGACGGCCCCCGCCCTCGCCGCGACGCGCACGCCCGTCTCCGGTCCCGCCGGCGGTGTCTCGACGAACGCCGTCTTCGACCCGGCGGCCTCGTCGTTCGTCGCGAACTGGACGCGCGCCCAGGCGCTGAAGATCCAGGCCAACGCGTCGAACACCAAGCCGCGCATCCCGGAGAACTTCCCGGTCATGACCGAGGAGGTGTGGATCTGGGACACCTGGCCGCTCACCGACATCAACATGAAGCCGGTGTCCTACAAGGGCTGGAACGTCATCTTCAGCCTCACCGCGCCGCGGGACATCTTCTTCGGCGACCGGCACTGGCAGGCGAGGATCGGCTACTTCTACAGCAAGAACGCCCGGGACTGGACGTACGGCGGGCTGCTGTTCCCCGAGGGCGCGTCCTTCGGCTCGCGCGAGTGGGCCGGGTCGAGCATCTACCGCCCCGGCGGCCAGGTGCAGACGTTCTACACGGCGTCCGGCCGTGACGGTGGCGGGATCGACCCGAGCGACGCGCTGCAGCGCCTCGCGCAGGGCTCGAGCCAGATCCACGCGGACGCCAACCGGGTCTGGTTCACCGGCGGCACCGAGCACTCGATCATCGCCGAGGCCGACGGGACGATGTACCAGACGCTCGAGCAGTCCGAGTCGGGCCCGATCATCTACGCCTTCCGCGACCCGTTCGTCTTCCGCGACCCCGTCGACGGCCGCACCTACGCGCTCTTCGAGGGCAACAACGGCGGCGTCGCGGGCTCGCACCGCTGCGACGCCAGGGAGATCGGCCCGGTCCCGGCCGGGCACGTGGTCCCCGAGGACGCACGCTTCTACACGGGCAACATCGGCGTCATGCAGGCGACGAACGCCAAGCTCACCCGCTGGAAGCTCCTGCCGCCCATCCTGTCCGCCGAGTGCACGAACCAGCAGACCGAGCGCCCGCACCTCGTCGTCAAGGACGGCAAGTACTACCTGTGGACGATCAGCCACACGTTCACGTTCGCGCCCGGGCTGACCGGCCCGGACGGCGTGTACGGCTGGGTCGGTGACGGCCTGCGGAGCAACTACAAGCCGCTGAACGGCAGCGCCTACGTGCTCGGCAACCCCGAGGACGCCCCGCTGCAGGCCTACTCGGACTACGTCATGCCGAACCTGCTCGTCGAGTCCTTCGTCGACACCGTCCCGACGGCCGACGGCGGCGTCCGCTACGGCGGCACGCTCGCCCCGACGCTCCAGCTGTCGATCACCGGCAACAAGACCAAGCTCGTCCGCGAGCTGCCCTACGGCTACATCCCCGCCCTGCGCAACGTCACCTGATCCCACCCTGTCCGGTTCGCCCGGTCGGCGCATGGCGCCGGCCGGGCGTTCCCCTGCCCGGACCGGGGCCGCCCGGGGCGCCCCCGTCTGGTCCGTGCGGGTGACGTGCAGCACGCAAGGGTCTCGATCCGGTCAAGGCGGTGGCAGACCGCTCCCTGCTTTGTCTACTGTTCCGGTCTAGTTAGTGCACTGCACCGACGTCCCCGTCCCGGGCTCCCGCCGGCCCACCCCCTGACCCCACCGGAGAGCACGAGCCATGACCAGCACCGCCGCACGAGGGCCCCGTCGCGCCCTCACCCGTCGTTCGACCCTCGGCCTCGCCCTCGCGTCGGCCTCCGCCCTCGTCCTCGCCGCGTGCGGCTCGGACAGCGCGAGCACCGGCGGTGACGCGACCGCCGCCGCCTCCGCGCCCTCGACCGCCGAGACGTCGGCCGTCAAGATCGGGTACTTCCCGAACATCACGCACGCCCCCGGCCTCGTCGCCGACTCGCAGGGCTTCTTCACCGAGCGCGTCGGCGAGGGCAAGGTGACGATCCAGTCCTTCAACGCCGGACCCGACGTCATCCAGGCGCTCTTCAGCGGCTCCCTCGACATCAGCTACATCGGCCCGAGCCCGACGGTCACCGCGTACGCGCAGTCCGGCGGCCAGGCCGTCCGGGTCGTCGCCGGCTCGACGTCCGGCGGCGCGTCCCTCGTCGTCAAGCCCGAGATCGCCGACGCCAAGGCCCTCGCCGGCACGACCCTGTCGACCCCGCAGCTCGGCAACACCCAGGACATCGCGCTGCGCTACTGGCTCAAGGAGCAGGGCTTCGCGACGACGCCGGACGGCGGCGGCGACGTGAAGATCCAGCCGCAGAAGAACAGCGCCATCGTCGCGGCGTTCAAGCAGGGCCAGATCGACGGCGCCTGGGTCCCCGAGCCGTTCGCCTCGCTCCTCGTCGCGGCCGGCGGCAAGGAGCTCGTCGACGAGCGCACCCTGTGGCCGGACGGGAAGTTCAGCACGACGAACATCCTCGTCAACCGCGAGTTCCTCGAGGAGAACCCCGAGACGGTCCGCGCCGTCCTCGAGGCGCACCTCGACGCCATCGACTTCATCGCGGAGAACCCCGAGAAGGCCCAGGCGGACGTCATCGCCAAGATCAAGGCGATCACCGACCAGGACACCGACGCCGCCGCCGTGGCCTCGGCGTGGGGCAAGCTCTCCTTCTCGCCCGACCCGCTCGCCGCCGAGCTCAAGGAGGGTGCGAGGCACGCGGACGAGGTCGGCCTGCTCGAGGAGAAGCCGTCGGACGACTTCGCGGACCTCTGGGACCTCGCCCAGGTCAACGCCGCCCTGACGGCCCGCGGCCAGGCCGAGGTCACGACCGGCGACTGACGGGCGGGACGGACGCCGCCGCGCCGACGGGCGCGGCGGGGGGCGTGGACACCACGCCCCGCCCCGGCCACGCGCTCCCGGCCTCTCGCGAGGCGGTGCAGGGAGCCGGGGGCGGCCGGGGACCGACGGGGACGGCTGCGCGGCGCGGCCGTCCCCCGCGGCGCGTCCGGCCGTCCCCGTCGGCGCGTCCGGGCGCCCGCGCCGCGGGTCGGGCGTTCGGGTGATACCGCTCCCGATCGTCGCCGTTCCGTGGCGCACGCCCCACCGCTATGTCTACTGTCTTGGTTGAGATAACCGGAACGGTTGCCGAACCGCTCCGACCGCCTCCTGAGGAGTCCCCCGTGAGCCTGGCCACCTCCCCGCCGTCGTCGACGGCCGTCCAGGACGGCGTGCAGCGCGGCGAGGTCCGCCTGTCCGGCGTCACCAAGGTCTTCAGCCGCGGCGGCCGGACGACGACGGCGCTGCGCGACGTCGACCTGACCGTCCGCCCCGGCGAGTTCGTCACCATCGTCGGCGCGTCCGGCTGCGGCAAGTCGACGATGCTCAACCTCGTCGCCGGCCTCGACCAGGTGACCTCGGGGTCGCTCCAGGTCGGCGGCAAGGTC
>JBQGCR010000452.1:0-4836 GCA_052038585.1 Kineosporiaceae bacterium | reverse complement strand
GCCGGTGAACTTGCCGCCGACGTAGAGCCGGCCGCCGCTCACCGCGAGGGCCCGGACGGCGGGGTCGAGCCCGGACGTGTCGGCGACCCAGTCCGAGCGCACGGCCCCGGTCACCGCGTCCACGGCGGCGAGGTTGGCCCGCGGAGCGCCGTTGACGGTCGTGAAGGTGCCCCCGAGGAACACCGTGCCGCCGTCGGCGGACACGGCGAGCGCGTCGACCTTGCCGTCGGTCGCCACGAGGAACGTCGGGTCGACCGCGCCGCTCGGGCGGACGGCGGCGACGTTGAGCCGCTCCTTGCCGCCCATCTTCGTGAAGGTGCCGCCGACGACCGTCAGGTCGCCGGCCTGCGCCAGCGCGTAGACGCCCCCGTTCGTCGCCGCGAGCCGCGGGTCCGGCTGGGAGGCGACCGCGGCGAGCGCGGCCCGGGGGAGCGCCGCGACGGCGACGAGCGCCGGCAGGCCGGCGAGGAGGGTGCGGCGGGCGAGGGTGCGGACCGGACGGCCGGCGGAGGTGGGCACGGGACTCCTTCGACGCAGGGGGAGGCGACGCAGGAAGTGTGCCCCGAAGCCGCCCGTGATCACCGGCGGTTCGGGGTCACCAGCCCCGTTCGCGCCAGTCCGGCAGGGCGGGGCGCTCGGCGCCGAGCGTCGTGTCGGCGCCGTGGCCCGGGTAGACCCACGTGTCGTCGGGCAGCGCGGCGAAGAGGCGCTCCTCGACGTCGGCGAGCAGCGAGGCGAACTTCTCCGCGTCCCCCCACGTGTTGCCGACGCCGCCGGGGAAGAGGCTGTCGCCGGTGAAGACGTGGGTGCTCCCGTCGGCCGCCCGCAGGACGAGGGCGACGGACCCGGGGGTGTGGCCGCGCAGGTGGACGACGTCGAGCCGCAGGTCCCCGACCTCGACGACGTCGCCGTGGACGAGCCGGCGGTCCGGGGCGACGGGCAGCGCGTCGGCGTCGTCCGCCCCCGCGGCCGACGCCGCGCCGGTCGCGGCGAGCACCTGCGGCAGGGCCCGGGGGTGGTCCCAGTGCGGGTGCGTCGTGACGACGAGGGCGAGGCCCCTGCCGCCGTCCGCCTCGCCCTCGGCGACGAGGGCGGCGAGCCGGTCCGCGTCGTCCGCGGCGTCGACGAGGAGCTGCGCGCCGGTCGACCGGCACGTGACGAGGTAGGCGTTGTTGTGCTGCTCGGAGACGGCGGCCTTGCGGACGACGACGTCGGGCAGGGTCCGCACGTCGCTCGGACCGCCGGGGGACACCTCGCCGGTGTAGGTGGGGGTCGGCATGTGGCGAAACCTACCCGCCGCGGCGCGGCGGACCGGGAACGAACGGCTCGCCGGGCCGGTTGTCGGACCCGGCACCTAGCATGACGAGGGCACGCCGACGTGTGCCCGAATCCCGCCTTCGACCCCCGCGAGAAGGACCTCAGTGATCGACCGACTCATCGTCCGTGGCGCCCGCGAGCACAACCTCAAGGACGTCTCGCTCGACCTCCCGCGTGACGCGCTCATCGTCTTCACGGGCCTGTCCGGCTCGGGGAAGTCGTCGCTGGCGTTCGACACGATCTTCGCCGAGGGGCAGCGGCGCTACGTCGAGTCGCTCTCGTCCTACGCCCGCCAGTTCCTCGGGCAGATGGACAAGCCCGACGTCGACTTCATCGAGGGCCTGTCCCCGGCGGTGTCGATCGACCAGAAGTCGACCTCGCGCAACCCGCGCTCGACGGTCGGCACGATCACCGAGGTCTACGACTACCTGCGCCTGCTGTGGGCCCGCGCCGGCCAGCCGCACTGCCCCGTCTGCGGCGAGCCGATCCAGCGGCAGACGCCGCAGCAGATCGTCGACCGGCTCCTCGAGCTGCCCGAGGGCACGAGGTTCCAGGTGCTCGCCCCCGTCGTCCGCGGCCGCAAGGGCGAGTACGCCGACCTGTTCCGCGAGCTGCAGACCAAGGGCTTCTCGCGCGCCCGGGTCGACGGCGAGGTCGTCAGCCTCGCCGAGCCGCCCGCGCTGGAGAAGAAGCTCAAGCACACGATCGAGGTCGTCGTCGACCGACTGGTCGCCAAGGCCTCGGCCAAGCAGCGCCTCACCGACTCGGTCGAGACGGCCCTCGGGCTCGCGGGCGGTCTCGTCGTCGCCGACCTCGTCGACGAGCCGGAGGGCGCGCCGGACCGGGAGCGCCGCTTCAGCGAGAAGATGGCGTGCCCCAACGAGCACCCGCTGAGCACCGACGAGATCGAGCCGCGCTCCTTCTCCTTCAACGCCCCGTACGGCGCCTGCCCGGACTGCACGGGCCTGGGCACCCGGCTCGAGGTGGACCCGGACCTGCTCGTCCCCGACGAGGACCTCACCCTCGCCGAGGGCGCGATCCTGCCGTGGACGCAGGGGTCGGCCGACTACTTCCTGCGGCTCGTCAAGGCGCTCGGGGACGACCTCGGCTTCTCGGTCGACACCCCGTGGCGGGCCCTGCCGCAGCGGGCCCGGACCGCCCTCCTGCACGGCCACGACCACAAGGTCCACGTGAAGTTCCGCAACCGGTACGGCCGCGAGCGGTCCTACTCGACGGGCTTCGAGGGGGCGATCCCGTTCGTCCAGCGCCGGCACTCCGAGACGGAGTCGGACTGGAGCCGGGAGCGCTACGAGGGCTTCATGCGGGAGATCCCGTGCCCGACGTGCAAGGGTGCCCGGCTCAAGCCGGAGATCCTCGCCGTCCTCGTCGGCGGGCGCTCGATCGCCGACGTCACGGGCATGTCGATCAAGGACGCCGCGGCGTTCCTCGCCGGGCTCCAGCTCACGGCGCGCCAGGCGCAGATCGCCGAGCGCGTGCTCAAGGAGATCAACGCCCGGCTCGGCTTCCTCCTCGACGTCGGCCTGGAGTACCTGTCCCTCGACCGGGGCGCGGGCACGCTGTCCGGCGGCGAGGCGCAGCGGATCCGGCTCGCGACGCAGATCGGCTCCGGGCTGGTCGGCGTCCTCTACGTCCTCGACGAGCCGAGCATCGGCCTGCACCAGCGGGACAACCACCGCCTCATCGAGACCCTGACCCGGCTGCGCGACCTCGGGAACACCCTCATCGTCGTCGAGCACGACGAGGACACCATCCGCACGGCGGACTGGGCCGTCGACATCGGCCCCGGCGCGGGCGAGCACGGCGGGCACGTGGTGCACTCCGGCCCGGTGGCCGACCTGCTCTCCCACCCGACGTCGACGACCGGCATGTACCTGTCCGGCCGGAAGGCGATCGAGACGCCGGCGGTCCGCCGGCCGACCGACCCCAAGCGCCAGCTCAAGGTCGTCGGGGCGCGCGAGCACAACCTCAAGGGCGTCGACGTGGCGTTCCCGCTCGGCACGCTCGTCGCCGTCACCGGGGTGAGCGGCTCGGGCAAGTCGACCCTGGTCAACGACATCCTGTACACCGTCCTGGCGAACAAGCTCAACGGCGCCCGCCAGGTGCCCGGCCGGCACAAGACGGTCACGGGCCTGGAGCACCTCGACAAGGTCGTCCACGTCGACCAGAGCCCGATCGGCCGGACGCCGCGCTCCAACCCGGCGACGTACACCGGGGTCTTCGACAACATCCGCCGGCTGTTCGCCGAGACGACCGAGGCGAAGATCCGCGGCTACCAGCCCGGGCGGTTCTCCTTCAACGTCAAGGGCGGCCGCTGCGAGGCGTGCTCCGGCGACGGCACGATCAAGATCGAGATGAACTTCCTGCCGGACGTCTACGTCCCGTGCGAGGTCTGCCACGGCGCCCGGTACAACCGGGAGACGCTCGAGGTGCACTTCAAGGGCAAGACCATCTCGGACGTGCTCGACATGCCGATCGAGGAGGCCGCCGACTTCTTCGGGGCCGTCCCGGCGATCGCCCGGCACATGCGCACGCTCGTCGACGTCGGCCTCGGCTACGTCCGGCTCGGCCAGCCGGCGCCGACCCTGTCCGGCGGCGAGGCGCAGCGCGTCAAGCTCGCGAGCGAGCTGCAGAAGCGGTCCGCCGGGCGCACGGTCTACGTGCTCGACGAGCCGACGACGGGCCTGCACTTCGAGGACATCCGCAAGCTCCTGCTCGTCCTGCAGGGCCTGGTCGACAAGGGCAACACGGTCGTCGTCATCGAGCACAACCTCGACGTCATCAAGAGCTCGGACTGGATCGTCGACATGGGCCCCGAGGGCGGCTCCGGCGGCGGCACGGTCGTCGCGACCGGGACGCCGGAGCAGGTCGCGCAGGACCCGGCGAGCCACACCGGACGCTTCCTCGCGCCGGTCCTCGCCGGTCGGGAGCACCTCGCGGTCCCCGCGGCGCGTGCCCGGGCGGCGGGCTCGTCGCGGGCGGCGGCGGCCCGGTCGACGGCGTCGACGAGGACGACGGCGACGCGGGCGACGACCGCCCGGACGACGGCGAAGAAGGCGGCGTCCCCGGCCGCCGGCACCCGGGCGGCGGCGCGCGCCAAGGCCTGACGGCGCCGCGGAAAGAGCCTGTCGGGCGGACGTCCCGGCGGGCAGCTCAGGGCTGCGCGCAGACCGTCCGCACAAGGGCGGCGAGCGTGGCGCGGGCCGCGTCGGCGACCCGGACGTCGACGACGACGGGCTCGCCCGTCGCGCCGAGGCGGACGGTCGCCGGCAGGACGTACGGCTTCTTCGTCTCGCGGTGCCGGGGGCCGTCGCCCTGCGCGGCCCCCACCCGCCGCGGCACGTCGGGCGCCGCGACGCCGGCGGGCAGCGCCTGCGGCCACGCCGTCCCGGGCGCGGGCCGCAGGGCGACGACGATGCTGCCGGCGACGTCGTCGACGGCGAGCGGCGGGCCGTCGGCGGCGCCCGCGGCGCGGGCCAGGCGCAGCACCGCGGGGACCCG
>JBQGCR010000451.1:0-5918 GCA_052038585.1 Kineosporiaceae bacterium | reverse complement strand
GACGTCAGGCGTCGCCGCCGGCGCTGCCGGTCGTGCCGGCCGTGACGTCCCAGAGGCGGTACTTGTCGATGGCCTGGCGGGGGAGCGAGGCGTCGACGTGGCCGAGCTTCACCAGGCGGTGGAGCACCTGGACGACGATCGACGGGCCGTCGATGAGGAAGGCCCGGCGGGCGGCGGGTCGGGTGTCGGAGAAGCCGAACCCGTCGGCGCCGAGCGTCGCGAAGTCGTGCTCGACCCAGGGGCGGATCTGGTCGGGCACGGCCTTGGAGTAGTCGCTCACCGCGACGACGGGGCCGGGCGCGCCGGCGAGCTTGCCGGTCACGTACGGCACGCGGCGCTCCTCCTCCGGGTGGAGGAAGGCGTGCTCGTCGCTGGCCAGGCCGTCGCGGCGCAGCTCGGACCACGAGGTCACGCTCCACACGTCGGCCTTGACGCCCCAGTCGTCGAGGAGGAGCTGCTGCGCCTCGAGCGCCCACGGGACGGCGACGCCGGAGGCGAGCACCTGCGCCCGCGCCCCGTCGCCCTCGGCCGCCGGCGACACCCGGTACAGGCCCTTGAGGACGCCCTCGACGTCGAGGACCTCCGGCTCGACCGGCTGGACGATCGGCTCGTTGTAGACCGTGAGGTAGTAGAAGACGTTCTCGGCGTGCTCGCCGTACATCCGCTCCAGGCCGTCGCGGACGATGTGCGCGATCTCGTACCCGTAGGCCGGGTCGTAGGACACGACCGCCGGGTTCGTCGCGGCGAGCAGCGGGGAGTGGCCGTCGGCGTGCTGGAGCCCCTCGCCGGTGAGCGTCGTCCGGCCGGCGGTGGCGCCGACGAGGAAGCCGCGCGTCATCTGGTCGGCGGCCGCCCAGAAGGCGTCGCCGGTCCGCTGGAAGCCGAACATCGAGTAGAAGATGTAGATCGGCACCATCGGCTCGCCGTGCGTCGCGTACGACGTGCCGGCGGCCGTGAACGCCGCGGCCGAGCCCGCCTCGTTGAAGCCGAGGTGGAGGATCTGGCCGCTCTCGGACTCCTTGTACGTGAGCATGAGCTCGCGGTCGACCGAGGTGTAGCGCTGCCCGTGCGGGTTGTAGATCTTCGCCGTCGGGAAGAACGAGTCCATCCCGAAGGTGCGCGCCTCGTCGGGGATGATCGGGACGACGCGCGCGCCGAACTCCTTGTCCCGCATGACGTCGCGCAGCAGCCGGACGAACGCCATCGTCGTCGCGACCTGCTGCTTGCCGGAGCCCTTCGCGAGCCCGCCGAACGCCTCGGCGCCGGGCAGCTTGACCGGCACCGGGTTGACCCGGCGCTGCGGCACCGCGCCGCCGAGCGTGCGTCGACGGTCGCGCAGGTAGCGCAGCATGTCGTGGTCCTCGCCCGGGTGGTAGTACGGCGGGCGGTAGGGGTCGGCGTCGAGCTGCTCGTCGGTGAACGGGATCCGCAGGCGGTCGCGCAGCGCCTTGAGGTCGTCGGTCTTGAGCTTCTTCATCTGGTGCGTCGCGTTGCGGCCGACGAACGTCGGGCCGAGCGTCCAGCCCTTGATCGTCTTGGCGAGGATGACCGTGGGCTGCCCGGTGTGCTCCATCGCCGCCTTGTACGCGGCGTAGACCTTGCGGTAGTCGTGGCCGCCGCGGCGCAGCGCCCAGATGTCGTCGTCGCTCCAGCTCTCGACGAGCTTGCGCGTCCGCGGGTCGCGGCCGAAGAAGTTCTCCCGGATGTACGCCCCGGACTCCGCGCGGTAGGTCTGGTAGTCGCCGTCCGGCGTCGCGTTCATGAGGTTGACGAGCGCGCCGTCGCGGTCCCCGGCGAGCAGCGGGTCCCACTCGCGGCCCCAGACGACCTTGACGACGTTCCAGCCGGCGCCGCGGAAGAACGCCTCGAGCTCCTGGATGATCTTGCCGTTGCCCCGGACCGGGCCGTCGAGGCGCTGCAGGTTGCAGTTGACGACGAACGTCAGGTTGTCGAGCTCCTCGAACGCGGCGAGCTGGAGCGCGCCGCGGCTCTCCGGCTCGTCCATCTCGCCGTCGCCGAGGAAGGCCCAGACGTGCTGCTGCGAGGTGTCCTTGAGGCCGCGGCCGTGCAGGTACTTGTTGAACTGCGCCTGGTAGATCGCGTTGATCGGGCCGAGGCCCATCGACACGGTCGGGAACTCCCAGAAGTCCGGCATGAGGCGCGGGTGCGGGTACGACGGCAGGCCGCCGCCCGGGTGCGAGCGCTCCTGGCGGAAGCCGTCGAGCTGGCTCTCCGACAGCCGCCCCTCGAGGAAGGCGCGGGCGTAGACGCCGGGGGAGGCGTGGCCCTGGATGAAGACCTGGTCGCCGCCGCCCGGGTGGTCCTTGCCGCGGAAGAAGTGGTTGAAGCCGACCTCGTAGAGCGTGGCCGAGGAGGCGTACGTCGAGATGTGGCCGCCGACGGCGATCTCCGGACGCTGCGCGCGGTGGACGAGGATCGCCGCGTTCCAGCGGATCCAGCGCCGGTAGGCGCGCTCGGCCTCCTCGTCACCGGGGAACCACGGCTCCGCCTCCGGCGGGATGGTGTTGATGTAGTCCGTCGACGACAGGCTCGGCACCCCGACGCCGCGCTCGCGAGCCCGCTGCAGCATCGCGAGCATGAGGTACCGCGCGCGCTGGCGGCCCCGCTCGTCGACGGCGCCGTCGAGCGACGCGAGCCACTCGGACGTCTCGTCGGGGTCGATGTCCGGAAGCTGGCTGGGCAGCCCGTTGAGGATCGGCCCGGCCTCGTCGCGTCCTGCCACGTCGGCGTTCCTCTCTCGCCCGGCACGCGGGGGCGGTGCTCCCGCGTGCGTTCTCGGTGCGTGTCACGGTGCGAGGACGCCGGTCGGGCGGCCCCGGGCCGCAGCCGGCGGTCCGGTGGGACGACGGCTGCGTGCCCCCATCCTGTCGCCCCGGGGTCCGAACGTCACATCTGGGGGCCTCCCGGGGGCGGCCGGACAGGTGTATGGCGCACCGGCACCACGCCGAGCGGGTCGTCACGGTTGCGCAGGGACCTCTCCATCTAGTGCACTAGCGTGACCGGGACCGACGCACGGTGAGAGTGCGTGGGCCCGGAACGGAGGAGGGCAGTGCAGGTGGGCGCGACCGCGGAGTCCGCGGCGGGGACGTCGGCGGCGGAGAAGTCGCTGGCCAGCCGGCTCGGCATCAAGCCGGGCCAGGTGGTGCAGGAGTTCGGGTACGACGACGACGTGGACGACGACCTGCGCGCGGCGGTCGAGGACGTCTCGGGCGGCGAGCTGCTCGACGAGGACGTCGACGACGTCGTGGACGTCGTCCTCTACTGGTTCCGGGACGGAGACGGCGACCTCGTCGACTCGCTCATGGACGCCCTGACCAACCTGGGCGAGGGCGGCGTCATCTGGCTGCTCACCCCGAAGTCGGGGCGCGACGGCCACGTCGAGCCGAGCGAGATCGAGGACGCGGCGCCGACCGCGGGCCTGCACGCGACCTCGACGGTCAGCGCGTGCGCCGAGTGGACGGGGACCCGTCTGGCCAGCCCTCGGACCGGGCGCCGCTGACCTCAGGGCGGGGGACGGCGGCCGGGCCACCGGTCGCGCCGTGGCGCGCCGCCGCGTGAGAGGCTGCGCTCGTCCACCCCCGCACCCCGAGAGGAAGCCATGGCGATCGAGATCGGCCAGCAGGCCCCCGAGTTCTCGCTCAAGGACCAGCACGGCCAGGTCGTGAGCCTGTCCGACTTCCGCGGCGAGAAGAACGTCGCGCTCGTCTTCTACCCCTTCGCGTTCTCCGGCATCTGCACCGGCGAGCTCTGCGAGATCCGCGACAACCTCGCGGTCTTCACCGAGGGCGACGTGCAGGTCGTCGCGGTCTCGTGCGACCCGATGCACTCGCTGCGCGCCTGGGCCGAGGCCGAGGGCTACGCCTTCCCGCTGCTGTCGGACTTCTGGCCGCACGGCGAGGTCGCCCGGTCCTACGGCGTCTTCCGGGACGACCTGGGCTTCGCGATCCGGGGTACCTTCCTCGTCGACAAGGACGGCGTCCTGCGCTGGTCCGTCGTCAACGGTCCTGGTGAGGCGCGCCCGCTGGCGGCCTACCAGGAGGCGCTCGCCGGCCTCTGAGCCGCGCGGGACAGGGCCTGTAGCTCAGCTGGTAGAGCACCGCGCTTACACCGCGGGTGTCGTCGGTTCGAACCCGGCCGGGCCCACCACCACGGCGTCGCTCGACGACGCTGCGTCGACCTCGCGACGACGGACCGTCGCATGATCCACATGCTGAGACGACGGCGCGCGCCGTCGGGACGGCGACTGCTTCACTGCGTCCCCGACGATCACCGGACGCAGGAGCCCGCCCATGCCTCAGCCGACCCGCTCCGGGCACCCCTGGCGCCGCGCCTTCGGCGCCGTCTGGGGTGCCACCGTCGTCGCCGCGACGGCCTTCGTCGTCGTCGGCGGGGCGCCGCCCGGACCGGCGGCCGCGGCGGGCCGCAGCGTCGTCGTCGGCACGACGCCGGTGGCGCTGACCCAGCCGTCGGACCCGGGGCTCGGCCGGCTGACGCCCACCGCGTCCGCGCCGGAGGTCGGCATGTTCGGGACCCGGCTCGCCTGGCCGTCGATCCCGATCCACGCCTCTCTGCTCGCGGACGGGAGCCTGCTCACGTACGGCGGCGCGCTCGGCGCCGCGGCGCAGGAGGGGCTGAACTTCGACCAGTGGAACCCGGCCGCGGGCGCCTTCGCCCCGGCGCACACGAACACCGGCTCGGTCCACGGCTACAACAGCTTCTGCAACGGCCTGGCCGAGCTCCCGGACGGGCGCTACGTCATGGTCGGCGGCAACTCGACGACGTCCAGCATGGTCTTCGACCCCGCCACCGGCGCCCAGACCGTGGGGGCCGCGCTCAACCAGCAGCGGTGGTACGCCTCGGTGCTGCGCCGGCCGGACGGCCGGGTGCTCGTCCTCGGCGGCGGCGACTACTACGAGTTCGACGCCTACCTCACCCCGAACGACCAGAGCACGGTCGCCGAGACGCCGGAGATCGGCACCGGCACCGGCCCGTGGACGCAGCTGACCGGGGCGACGAACGTGCTGGCGTTCGGCGCCGACGGCGGCGCCTACTGGTACCCCCGCGCCTACAACGCCGCCGACGGCTCCGTCGTCGGCGTCTCCTACGACCGGGTCTGGCGGATGACGACGGCGGGCACCGGGGCCACGGCGATCACCGGCCGCCTGCCGTTCCCGATCGCCGTCTCGGGCTCCTCGGCGATGTACGCCCCCGGACGGGTGCTCTTCGCCGGGGGCGGCGAGCCGGCCAACGGCGCCTACGGGGACACGGTCGCGGCGACCAACCGGGCCGCCGTCGTCGACTTCACGAACCCCGCCGCCCCCGTCGTCCGGGAGACCGGCGCGATGACGGGACGCCGGCACTGGCACAACCTCACGGTGCTGCCGACGGGCGAGGTCTACGCCAACGGCGGCACCGGCATCGGCCAGACCCGGAACCCGGTCTACGCCGGGGAGATCTGGAACCCCGCGACGGGGACCTGGCGGCCCGCGGCGTCCAACGGACGGATCCGCACCTACCACTCGGTGTCCGCGCTCCTGCCGTCCGGAGCGGTCTTCACCGGGGGTGGCGGCGCCCCGGGCCCGGAGCAGAACCTCGACGCCGAGCTGTGGTACCCGCCGAACCTCTTCACGCGGGACGGCGCCGGCCGGGTGGTCTGGGCGGCCCGGCCGCAGATCACCTCGCTCGGCGGGGACCTGCGCAACGGCGGCAGCGTCACCCTCGGGGTCACGCCGGCCGCGGCCGGGCGGACCGTCGCGTCGGTCTCGCTCATCAGCGCCGCCAACGTCACCCACTCCTACAACGCCGACCAGCGGCGCGTCCCGCTGACGGTCACCGCCGCGACGGCGGGCTCGGTGACGGTCTCGATCCCGGCGAGCGCCGACACCGTGCCGCCGGGC
>JBQGCR010000450.1:0-4400 GCA_052038585.1 Kineosporiaceae bacterium | reverse complement strand
GCACCGGGCGCAGCGCGCAGTCCAGACCGCCGGGGGAGTACCCGGACAGCGCCGAGGCGAGCAGGCGCGCCTCGTCCTCGTGGTCGGCGTACGCCGTCGGGAACGCCGAGCGCTGGACCCGCTGGGCGACCTCGGTGACCTCCCCGGTCTCGTACCCCTCGATCTCCACGAGGACGTCGTAGAAGGCGTTCGCCGAGTAGACCGGGTCGAGGATCTCCTCGACGGTGCCCCAGCCCTGCGACGGCCGCTGCTGGAAGAGGCCGACCGAGTCGCGGTCGCCGTAGTCGATGTTCTCCAGCTTCGACTCCTGGATCGCCGTCGCGAGCCCGATCGTCGCCGCCCGGGCGGGCAGGCCCCGACGGACGGCGACCGCGGCGATCGTCGCCGCGTTGCCGGCCCGCTCGGGGGTCAGGGACGTCGTGGCGCCCGACGCGGTCGCCGTGCACCGCTCGCGCACCGGTCCGCCGTCGAACGCCGCCCGCCACGCGAGCCAGCCGGCCGCGGCGAGGCCGCCGGCCACGCCGAGGACCGTGACGACGGCGACCCCGGGGTGCGCCCGGCGCCGGCGCACCGGCGGGCGGGGCCGGGGACGGTCAGTCGTTCGCGTGGAGGGCGGCATTCAGCTCGACCTTCCTGCCCGCGCGAGGGACGGCCTCGACGGCCCCGGTCGCGGAGTTGCGGCGCAGGAGCAGCCCGCTCGCACCGGACAGCTCGCGGGCCTTGACGGTGCGCGGCTCGCCGTCGCCCTGGGCCCCGGCCACCAGGAGCACCTTCGTGCCCGCGGTGACGTAGAGGCCCGCCTCGACGACGCAGTCGTCGCCGAGCGAGATGCCGACGCCGGAGTTCGCCCCGAGCAGGCAGCGCTCGCCGATGGAGATGACCTCCTGCCCGCCGCCGGAGAGCGTGCCCATGATCGAGGCGCCGCCGCCGACGTCCGAGCCGTCGCCGACGACGACGCCCGCGGAGACCCGGCCCTCGACCATCGACGTGCCGAGCGTGCCGGCGTTGAAGTTGACGAAGCCCTCGTGCATGACCGTCGTCCCCGGCGCGAGGTGGGCGCCGAGGCGCACCCGGTCGGCGTCCGCGATCCGCACGCCGGACGGCACGACGTAGTCGCTCATCCGGGGGAACTTGTCGACGCCGTAGACCTCGACCCGGCCGCCCTGGGCGCCGGAGGCCCGCAGCCGCAGCCGCGTCGCCTCGAAGTCCTCGACGGCGCAGGGGCCGTGGTTGGTCCACACCACGTTGACGAGAACGCCGAAGAGGCCCGAAAGGTTCACCGCGTGCGGCCGGACGAGCCGGTGGGAGAGCAGGTGCAGGCGCAGGTAGGCGTCCGGCACGTCCGCCGGTGCGGCGTCGAGGTCGACGACCGTCCGCACGACCTGCTGGGTGACGCGCCGGTGCGGGTCGCTGCCCTCGAGGGCGGCGAGATCGGCCGGGACGGCGTGCGGCCCCGCGTCCTGCGGCGCGGCGCCGAGCACCGGCGCCGGGTACCAGGTGTCGAGGACGGTGCCGCCCTCGGTCGTCGTCGCCAGCCCGTAACCCCACGCCATCCGCTCAGCCATGCCGATCAGCCTAGGTGAGGGCGGCGACGCCTCCCGACATAGGCTCGTCGCCATGGCCACGCCCCCGCTCGACCTGTCCGCCGACGTCGTCACGCTCACCCGGGCGCTGTGCGACGTCGAGTCCGTGAGCGGCGACGAGACCCGGCTCGCCGACGCCGTCGAGGCGGCCCTCGTCGCGCTCGGTCGCTACGAGGTGCTCCGGGACGGCGACGCCGTCGTCGCCCGGACCGCGCTCGGCCGGCCGCAGCGGGTGGTCCTCGCCGGGCACCTCGACACGGTGCCGGTCGCGGCCAACCTGCCGACGTGGACGACCGGCGAGGGCGACGACGAGGTCGTCCACGGCCGGGGGACGTGCGACATGAAGGGCGGGGTCGCCGTCGCGCTCGCCGTGGCCGCGCGCAGCGTCGACCCGGTGCACGACGTGACGTTCGTCTTCTACGACCACGAGGAGGTCGACGCCTCGCTCAACGGCCTCGGCCGGCTGTCCCGCACCCACCCCGACTGGCTCGCGGCCGACTTCGCGATCCTCCTCGAGCCGAGCAACGCCGGGATCGAGGGCGGCTGCAACGGGACGATGCGGGTCGAGGTGACGACGACCGGCGTCGCGGCGCACTCGGCGCGCTCCTGGACGGGGCACAACGCCGTCCACGACGCCGCGCACGTGCTCGGCCGGCTCCAGGCGTACGAGCCCCGCGAGGTCGAGGTGGACGGCCTCGTCTACCGCGAGGGCCTCAACGCCGTCGGCATCGCCGGCGGCGTCGCGACGAACGTCATCCCGGACCGCTGCACCGTCACGGTGAACTACCGGTTCGCCCCGGACCGCTCCGTCGCGGACGCCGAGGCGCACCTGCGGGACGTGTTCGCGGGGTACGACGTCGTCGTCACGGACGCCTCCCCGGGCGCCCGGCCCGGCCTCGACCACCCGGCCGCGGCCGCGTTCGTCGCCGTCGTCGGCCGCCCGCCCGCCCCGAAGTACGGCTGGACGGACGTCTCGCGCTTCAGCGAGCTCGGCGTCCCGGCCGTGAACTTCGGCCCGGGCGACCCGTCGCTGGCCCACCGCGACGACGAGCGGTGCCCGGCCGCGGACATCCGGGCCTGCGAGCGGGTGCTCAGCCGCTGGCTGACGACCGCCTGACCGGGTCGACCCGGTCGGCCGGCACGCCGACCGCCGAGCGGCGCACGGGCGCCGGACGGCCGTACCAGCCGCCCCCGGCGAGCAGAGCGGTGACCAGCCCGGAGACGGCGGCGACCGTGAGGACGACGCCGGAGACCCCGGCCGCCGGGATGTCGAGCAGCACGGCCCGGCCGGTCTGGAACGTCGCGACGAGCGCGGCGACGACGACGACGGCGACGCCGGCCGCCGCGGCGACCTGGCCGCGGTCACGCCGGCTCGCCCGGGTGCCCGCGGCGGTCGCGGCGAGCACGCACCCCGCGACGAGCAGGGCGCCGGTGAGGCCGAGCCCGACGCGCACCGGCCAGCCGTGGGTGCGGCCCGGCAGGGCGAGCGAGATCGCGACGGCCTGGGCGCCGACGACGACCGCGAGGTCGGCCCGGCGCGCCGTGCGGCGCGCGGCACCGATGCCGAGCAGGAGCAGGCCCACCCCGCCGAGGAGGAAGGCGACGACGAGACCGAGCGCCGCGGCGAAGGACTGCGACAGGCGCAGGCCGGGCGTCGCGTCGTCACCGGCCGGCTGGAGCACCCCCGACGCGCCGACGAGCCCGACGTGGTGCCCGCCCGGTGCGGCGTCGCCCGCCGCCCCGTCGCAGGGCACGCCCTGGGCGATGCCGAACGACCAGCTGCCCGAGCGGGGCGAGCCGTCCTCGGCGGTGGCCGACCACGTGACCTGCCACGTGCCGGGCCCGGCGTTCTGCGCGGGCAGCGGCGCGGCGAAGCCCTCGGCGGACAGCCCGACCCGGCCCGTCGTCAGGGTGTTCTCGCACCCGTCGACGACGCTCACGCGGACCGACCCCGGGCGCACCGGGCCGGTGAGCACCTGGACGGCCGCCGGCTGGACGACGATCGTGCTTCCCGCCGGCGGCAGCGTCCGCGGCGCCTCGGCGGCCGCCTGCGCCGCCGGCGCCACGAGCACGGCGAGCGCCGTGAGCAGCAGGGCGAGGGCCGCGCGGGCCCACGAGGCGACGCTCACCACGACCAGCTCCCCACGAGCCGCCCGACGAGGTCGTCGACGGGCACGGGGCCGAACGTCCGCGAGTCGAGGGAGGCGAGCCGGTCGTCCCCCAGGACGAAGACGGAGCCCTCCGGCACGGTCACCGGGCCGAAGTAGATGCCGTCCCCGCGGTCGGCGGCGTACGGCTCGTCCACGGGCCGGCCGTCGACGACGAGGACGGTGTCCTCGAGGGCGACCCGCTGACCGCCGAGCGCGACGACCCGCTTGAGGGTCAGCGCACCGTCGGCCGGGCTGCGGAAGGCGACGACGTCGCCGGGCTGCCACCCGCGCAGCCGGGGGGTGAGCCGGTCGACGAGGGCGGTCGCGCCCGTCCGGACCGTCGGCTCCATGCTCCCCGACCCCACGGTGAAGGGCGTGAGCACGCGCGCGCGCACGGCCAGGGCGACGGCGACGAGCGCCACGACCGTCCACAGCGCGCGGCGGCGTCGCCCCGGCGCCTGCCCCGGTGCTCCCACCGGTGCAGGCACCCCCTCCTCGACCGGCACGGCCCGGCCCCCCTGTGTCCGCACGGTCGCGCTCAGTACGACGGGTCGGGGTCGGGGTAGCACGGGTCCGCGGTGAGCGGGTCGTTCTCGTCGACCTCGACGCCGTTCATGCCGACGGTGAACTGCGTCATCATGTCGTGGTCCTCGTGCGGCAGGTTGTG
>JBQGCR010000449.1:0-2742 GCA_052038585.1 Kineosporiaceae bacterium | reverse complement strand
CGCTGCGCGACCGGGGCGTCGTCTAGGGCCTGTACGCGCCGGTCCCGGTGCTGAGCAGCGCCGACGTTATCGCGCAGGCGCGGCTTGCCCTGCGTCGCGAGCGGCCGGCAGTCTCCTTCGCCGACCTCTCGCCCTGGACGGTGCTCCTCGCGACGCAGTCCCCTCGCGAGCTCGGCCTGCTCGTCACGGCGTCCCTCGGGCCGCTGCTCGGCGACGACGGCGAGGCGCCCGAGCTGCTGCGCACCCTCGACGCCTACCTCGAGTGCGGCGGCCTCGTCGCGGCGACCGCGGACCGGCTCGGGGTGCACCGGCACACCGTGCGGCACCGCCTCGCGCGGATCGGCGCGGCGCTCGGCAAGGACGTCACCGCCGCCGAGCACCGCGCCGAGCTCACCCTCGCGGTCACCGCGCGGGCCCTGCTGCGCTGAGTCGTCGTCAGGCGACGGGCGCCGGCTCCGCCGCGCGCCCGGCCCGCCGGGCCAGCAGGCCGTCCACCGACAGCCGCCCGGCGCCGGTGACGACGAGCGCGAGGCAGACCGCCCCGAGCGCGCCGACGAGCTCCCAGCCGCCCTGGTCGACGAAGACGCCGTTGGCGGCGTGGACGACGAGCGCCGCTCCCACCATGTCGAGCACGAGGAGCGCCGCGGCCACGGGCAGCGCGAGGCCGACGACGAGCAGCGCGCCGCCGATCGTCTCGACCCAGGTGGCGAAGAAGGCGGACAGGCCCGGCGCCGGCACGCCCATCTGCTCGAAGCCCTGCGTGACGGCGGCCTGGCCGTCGCCGACCTTCTGCAGGCCGTGGGCGAGCAGGACGACGCCGGCGACGACGCGGACGACGAGCAGGACGACGTCCCTGGCGATCTGCGGCAGGACGAAAGGCATGGTTGCTCCTGGGGTGTGGTGGTTCGGCGGACAGGTCCACCGTAACTGCTCAACTATTGAGCGCTCAACCACCGTTCCGCGTCGCGGGCCCGTCAGTCGCGAGGCCGTGCGCCCCCAGGCGTGGCGGGCCGGCCCGGTACGCCACCGGTGTGGCCGACAGCGAGATCGGGGAGCGGATCTGCCGGGTCGCGACCGACGTGGACGACGCCGGTTGCGCCGCAACGGGATCGAGCCCCAGATGCTCGGCGAGCGCGACGGCCTCGTCGACCCCGTTGATCGGTCCGCAGGGCACGCCCGCGGCGGTCAGGGCCTCGGTCCAGTGCGTCGCGCCGGCCGTGGCGAGCCGCTCCTCGAGCAGTGCCCGCAGCGTGTCGCGGTGGGCGACGCGCGCGGCGTTCGTCGCCCAGCGGTCGTCGTCCGCCACGCCGTCCAGGCGTAGCACCGCGCACATCGCGGCGAACTGCTTGTCGTTGCCGACCGCGACGGCGAGCGGGCGGTCCGCCGTCGCGAGCACCTCGTACGGCGCGATCGACGGGTGCGCGTTGCCCATCGCCCGGGGGACGACGCCGGCGTTGAGGTAGGCCGACGTCTGGTTGACCAAGCCGGACAGCAGCGACGTGAGCAGGCTGACCTCGACCCGCTGGCCCTCGCCCGTCCGGTCCCGGTGCCGCAGCGCCGCAAGGGTCCCCGTGAGGGCGTGCAGACCGGTGACGACGTCGACGAGCGCGACGCCCGCCTTCGTCGGCTCCTGCGGCGACGGGCCCGTGACGCTCATCAGGCCGCCGACCGCCTGCACGAGCAGGTCGTAGCCGGGCAGCGCCGCCCCGGCACCGCGGCCGAACCCGGTGACGGAGGTCCAGACGACGCCGGGGTTGACGGCGACGACGTCGTCGTACCCGAGCCCGAGCCGCTCCATCGTGCCGGGCCGGAAGTTCTCGACGACGACGTCGGCGCGCGCGCACAGGTCGAGGGCGCGGGCCCGGTCGCCGGGGTCGGCGAGGTCGAGGACGACGGACTCCTTGCCACGGTTGACCGCCGCGAAGTACGTCGCGACCGGCTCCCCGTCGTCGCCGGACGACCACGGCGGCCCCCAGGCCCGGGTGTCGTCCCCCGTGCCGGGCCGCTCGACCTTGACCACCCGCGCCCCGAGGTCGGCCATGAGCATCGTCGCGTACGGCCCGGCGAGCACCCGGCTGAAGTCGGCGACGAGCAGGCCGTCGAGCGCGCCCGCCGGCGGGACCGGCTGCGTCACAACGCCTTCAGGTACGTCGTGCGGTGCCGGGTGTAGAACTCGCGAGCCGCCAGGCCCTGCTCCTTGGGGCCGAAGCCGCTCGACTTCGTCCCGCCGAACGGCACGTGCGGGTCCGCGCCGGCCGTCTCGGAGTTCACGTGGAGGATGCCGACCTCGAGCTGCTCCTGGGCCGCGGCGACGATCCGCAGGTCGTTGGTGAACACCGCGGCGGACAGGCCGTACTCGCCGTCGTCCGCGAGCGCAAGGGCCTCGTCGACCGAGCCGGCCGGCACGACCGAGAGCACCGGCCCGAAGAGCTCCTCGCGCCAGACGTCGAGGTCGGCCGAGGGCAGCCGCAGCAGCGTCGGCGGGTAGAACCAGCCGGCGCCGCGGACGTCGTCGTCGTACGCCCGGCCCCCGGCGAGCACCTGCGCGCCCTGCGCCACGGCGGCCTCGACCCCCGCGCCGACGGTGCTGCGGGCGCGCTGCGAGACGAGCGGTCCCATCGCCGTCGCGGGGTCCGCCGGGTCGCCGACGGTCCACCGCGAGAGGCGGTCCCGCACGAGGTCGACGACGTCGTCGAGCGCGTCGGCGGCGACGACGAGCCGGGACGTCGCCGTGCACTTCTG
>JBQGCR010000448.1:0-16097 GCA_052038585.1 Kineosporiaceae bacterium | reverse complement strand
CGCCGGGCGGCCCGCGGTGCGCGCACGCTCGGCCGGCGGGTCCGCCGGCGCATCGCCGGGGCCGGCTGACCCCTGCGACCGTCGAACCAGCGCAGGCCCGCGCCCGCGGGGCGGCCGGGCGTGGCCTGCGCGAGCATGGGGCCCATGGACGACCGACGGACGACGGCGGACCCCGGGCTCTTCGGACCCGACTCGGTGACGTGGCGCGTCCACGGCGACCCCGCGATGGTCCTCGCCGGCTTCCGGGCGCTGCTCCTGCAGGCCGTGCACCCGCTCGTCATGGCCGGCTTCGACGACAACTCCTTCTTCCGGCAGGACCCGTGGGGCCGCCTCCAGCGGACCGGCGAGTGGGTCGCGACGGTCACCTACGGGACGACGGCGGAGGCCGAGCGGGCCGGTGCGGCGCTGCGGGCGGTCCACGGGCGGCTCGCCACCGGCGTCGAGCCGGAGACCGGCCGCCCGTACCGCGTGGACGACCCGGAGCTGCTCCTGTGGGTGCACTGCACCGAGGTCGAGTCGTTCCTGTCGACGTACCGGCGCTCGGGCGGGCGGCTCGCGCCGGGGGACGGTGACCGGTACGTCGACGAGATGCGCACGTCCGGACGGCTCGTCGGGCTCGACCCGATGTCGTTGCCCCGCACCGAGGCCGACATCGAGGCGTACTACGCGCGGGTGCGGCCCGAGCTGCGGGTCACCGCCGTCGCACGGAGGACCGTGCTCTGGGGGTTCGTGCCGAGCATGCCGACGTGGGTGAGCCTCGCGACGCCGGCCCGGCCCGCCTGGGTCGCGCTCGTCGGCACCGCCGCGGCGATGCTGCCGCGCTGGGCGCGCCGGCTCTATGGCCTGCCCGGCCTGCCGACGACCGACCTGTCGGCGAGCCTCTCGGGACGCGCGCTGCGCGGCGCGCTGCTCGCCGTCCCGCCCCTGGCGCAGAGCCCCGGCCTGCGGGCGGCCCGCGAGCGACTCGCCTCCTGACGCCCGGTCACGTCCGGCCACGCCGGGGCCGCGTGGCCGCGGCCGGGCGGCTCCGCGTGCGAGGCTGGGCACTCCCCGCCCCGCAGAAGGAGAGCCCATGACCGTCGTCCTCGCCTACATCCGCACCCCGGAGGGCGACGCGGCCCTCGAGGCCGCCGTCTCGGAGGCCACGACCCGCTCGACCGGCGTCCTCGTCGTCAACGTGACCCGGCCCGTCGCCGACGTCGACTCGCCCTTCTCCGCCGAGCAGACGCTCGACGCCGTCGCCGCCCGCGTGCGCGAGGCCGGCCTGACCGTCGAGGTGCGCCAGCTCCCGCCGGGCGCCGAGCCCGCGGACGGGGTGCTCGAGGTCGCGGCCGAGGTGCGGCCCGACCTGCTCGTCATCGGCCTGCGCCGCCGCTCCCCCGTCGGCAAGCTCCTCATGGGCAGCACCGCGCAGCGGATCCTCCTCGAGGCGGACTGCGCCGTCCTGGCCGTCAAGGCGTCCGGCGACTGAGATGACGGCGACGGACGCGGCGGCGGCCCGGCTCGGGGTCGGGCTCGCGGCGGTCGGCCGCCCGGCGTACATCACGGCCGGCCGCGAGCACGACCTCGGCGCCGACCGCGACGTCGACGCGCTGCGGGCCCGGTCGTGGGCGGTGCTCGACGCCGCGTACGACGGCGGCGTCCGCTACCTCGACGTCGCGCGGTCCTACGGCCGGGCCGAGGAGTTCCTCGCCGGGTGGCTCGTGCACCGCGCGGCGTCCGGGCGGGCTGCCGACGACGCCGAGATCGGCTCCAAGTGGGGGTACCGCTACGTCGGCGGCTGGCGGCTCGACGCACCGGTGCACGAGGTCAAGGACCACTCGCTCGCGGCGTTCACCGAGCAGGTCGCGCAGACCCGGCAGGTGCTCGGCGACCGGCTCGCCGTCTACCACGTCCACTCCGCGACGCTCGAGACCGGCGTGCTCACCGACGTCGGCGTGCACCGGGCCCTCGCGGCCCTGCGCGACGGGGGCGTCCGGGTCGGCGTCTCCACCTCCGGTGCGGCGCAGGCGGAGACGGTGCGCGCGGCCCTCGCCGTCCGGGTCGACGGACAGCCCCTGTTCACGTCGGTGCAGACGACGTGGAACCTCCTCGAGCCGTCCGCCGGCCCGGCCCTCGCCGAGGCGGCGGCCTCGGGGGCCCGGGTGGTCGTCATGGAGGTCGTCGCCACCGGCCGGCTCACGCCGGCCGCCGACGAGGACGACGGCGGACCCGGCGTCCGGCTCGTGCGGTCCGCGGCCGACCGGCTCGGCGTCCCCGTCGACCGGCTCGCCCACGCCGCGGCGCTCGCCCAGCCGTGGGCGTGGCGGGTGCTCTCCGGCGGGGCGACGGCGGAGCAGGTCCGCAGCCACCTCGCCGCGGCCGACCTCGTGCTGCCCCCCGGCCTGCTCGACGAGCTGGCCGCAGCGGCCGAGCCCGCCGAGCAGTACTGGACGACGCGCAGCGCCCGTCCCTGGCGCTGACGCGCTCCGCCTGCGCTGGTTCAGGTCCCGCCGTCGTCGAGCCAGTCGGCCAGGACGGCGTCCCGGTCCACCCCGGCCGGGCGCGGCGGTCGCGGCGTCGCGGCGGGGGTGCGGGAGAACCGCGGGGCGGGCGCCGGCTGGACGACGCCGTCGACGTCGACGTGCGCGGCGCGGGCCTGCAGGTGCGGGTGGTCCGGCGCCTCGGCGAAGGTGAGCACCGGCGTCACGCACGCGTCCGTGCCGTCGAAGTGCGCGGCCCACGCGTCGCGGTCGCGACCGGCGAACACCTCGGCGAACCGCCGCCGCAGGACGGGCCAGCCGGCACGGTCGTGCTGGGCGGGCAGGTCCTCGGCCGCGAGGCCCAGCCCGTCGAGGAGCGCGGCGTAGAAGTGCGGCTCGATGGCCCCGACGGCGACGTACCGGCCGTCCCGGCACGCGTAGGTGTCGTAGAAGGGGGCGCCGCCGTCGAGCAGGTTGGCGCCGCGCTCGTCGGACCAGAAGCCCTGCGCCTTTAGCGAGTACACCATCTGCGCGAGGAGGCCGACGCCGTCGACCATCGCGGCGTCGACCACCTGGCCGCGCCCCGAGCGGTCCCGCTCCACGACCGCGGCGAGGATCCCGACGACGCAGAGCATCGACCCGCCGCCGAGGTCGGCGACGAGGTTGAGGGGTGGTGCGGGCGGCTGCCCGGGCCGGCCCGTCGCCGCGAGGGCGCCGGTGAGGCCGAGGTAGTTGACGTCGTGCCCGACGCGGTCCGCCCACGGGCCGGTCTGGCCCCAGCCGGTCATCCGGGCGTAGACGAGCCGCGGGTTGTCCGCGAGGCAGACCTCCGGCCCGAGGCCCAGCCGCTCGGTGACCCCCGGGCGCAGCCCTTCGACGAGCACGTCGGCCCGGGCGGCGAGCCGGCGGACGAGCGCGAGGCCGGCCGGGTCCTTGAGGTCGGCGGCGACGGACCGGCGGCCGCGGAGCAGCTGGTCGCGGACGGCCCCGTCCGGCAGGGTGAGCCCCCGACCCGGCGGCCGCTCGACCCGGACGACGTCCGCCCCGAGGTCGGCGAGCACCATCGCGGCGTGCGGGCCCGGCCCGAGCGAGGCGAGCTCGAGCACCCGCAACCCGGCGAGCGGGCCGTCCCCGCGGGGCTCGCCGTCCACCACGTCGCTCCCCTCGTCCGGTCCGCCGGCCGCCACGCTACCGCCGTCCTCCCCGTCCCCGGGCCGCACGGGGGGCCGCACCCGTCGAGGACCGGACGACGAGCGTCGGCTCGAGGCGCAGGTGGAGCTGGGCCGGCCGGTGCCCGTCGAGCTGGGCGGCCATGGCGCCGGCGACCGCGGCGCTGATGCGGCCGAGGGGCTGGCGGACCGTCGTCAGGGGCGGGTCTCCGAGCGGGGCGAGGGCCGTGTCGTCGTAGCCGACGACGGACACGTCCTGCGGGACCCGCAGTCCCGCGTCCCGGACCGCCCGCACGGCGCCGTACGCCATGAGGTCGCTGCCCGCGACGACGGCGGTCGCCCCGCGGCGCAGCAGGTCGGCCGTCGCGGACCGCCCGCCCTCGAGCGTGTAGACGCCCTCGGCGACGATCTCCTCCGCGTCCGCCGCCAGCTCGCGCAGCGCCGCCGTGTACCCGGCGAGCCGGTGGATCGAGGGCCGGTAGAACCGTTCCCCGCCCGCCAGCCCGATCCGGCGGTGCCCGAGCTCCCACAGGTGCCGCACGGCGAGCCTGGCGCCGGCCGCCTCGTCCGTGCCGACCGACGGGACGGCCAGGCCCTCGACGAGCCCGCTGACGAGCACCATGCTGACCCGCCGGCGGGACAGCCGCCGGTAGAGCGAGTGGTCCGCCTCGGCGTTGCCGTGCGAGCCGGACACGAGCACGAGGCCGTGCGCCCCGTGCCGCAGCAGCGTCTCGACGTAGCTGTCCTCGGCGTACCCCACGAGCGTGGAGCTGCCGATGAGGCCGGTGACGCCCACCCGGGCCAGCCGCGTCTCGATCGCGAAGGCGAGCGCCGAGAAGGCCGGGTTGTCGAGCTCGGGGACGATGATGCCGACGAACGGTGACGAGCGCCCCGGCCCCCCGGCCGTCGGGTAGCCCTCCTCCCGGACGGCGTCGAGGACCTTCGCGCGCAGGCGCGGCGAGACGCCCGGACGGTCGTTGAGGACCCGGCTCACCGTCGCGGGGCTGACCCCGATCCGGCGGGCCAGCTCTCGTACGGACGTCGCCGGCATGCAGACCTCCTGGAAGAAACATGTTTCACAAACGTCGCGTGACTGTTTCCGGGCAACCTAGCGTCCTCGGCATGACCGATGCACCACCCGTCCCGGGACCCGTTGCGGCGCAGGGGACGACGCGTGTCCTCGAGGTCCCCGGACCCGACGGTGCGGGCCGGCGGCGCCTGAGGCTGTGGCTCCCGCCCGGTCACGACCCGCGACGCGGCCCCTACCCCAGCGTCTGGTTCCAGGACGGCCAGCGCACCGTCGGCCCCGGCGCCGGGTCGTGGCAGGCCGACGCGACGCTGGCGCGCCTGTGCGCCGCCGGGCTCCTGCCGCCCCTCGTCGCGGTGGCGGTGGACAACGCCGGTGTGGGGCGGGCGTCGGAGTACTCGCACGTCGCGCCGTTCCCGCGCCAGCCCGGCTCGACGGCCGACGGGGAGGCGTACGAGGAGTACCTCGTCGACGTCCTGCGGCCGTACCTGGCCCCCCTGCTGGGGCTCGACGACGACCCCGCGCGCACCGCCGTCGTCGGCTCCTCGATGGGCGGCCTCGTCTCCTACCACCTCGCGTTCCGCCGCCCGGACGTCTTCGGCCTGGCCGGGATCTGCTCGCCGTACCTCGCGCACCTCGACCCGCGGACCGGGGCGGAGCACACCGTCTGGGCCCGGTTCCCCGGCAGGGGTCCGCGCCGGGTGTGGCTCGACGTCGGGGACACCGAGGCGACGCTGTCCGTGGCCCAGGTGAGGGGCCTGCGCGACCACCTGGTGGGGCAGGGCTACCGGCTCGGCGACGACCTGCGCTGGCGCGTCGACGCGGGCGCCGTGCACCGCGAGAGCGCCTGGGCGCGTCGCCTGCCGAGCGTGCTGCTCCACCTCTTCGGGTCCCCGGCCGCGGTGACCGACGTCCACCTCGAGCCCCGCCGGACGGTGCCGCTCGGATCGGGGACGGCCGAGGTGGCGCCGCTGCTGCACCACGCGGACGGGCTCGTCGAGTCGGCCGCGCACGCCCTGGTCGTCCCCCAGGACGCCGCGGTGGCCCGCCCCGCGCTCGGACCCGCGTCCCGCGTCGACCTCGTCGCACCCGGCGAGGTCACCGTCGTCGCCTCCGTCGCAGGGCGTTCGGCGACGACGACGCTCGACGTCGTCGACTCCGCCCCGGTGGTCGACGTCGAGATCACCGTCCGCGGCGAGGGACTGGAGCACGAGGACGGGCTGACCTACTCGTGGCTGCCGCTGGAACGGGCCGGACGGACCCGCTTCGCCGGCCGGTTCCGGCTGCCCGTCGGCCTCGGCTTCGACGGTGCGCTGACCCGGCACTCGGACTCCGCGATGCCCCACGACGTCGCCGGCCGGGCGCTGCGCCACCCCCTGCGCCTGCTCGGCCCCGTGCACCTCGAGATCGACGTCGAGCGCTGGGGTCCGCCCGACGTGCCCGCGCTGTGACCGCCCCCAAGCCCCGACCGACCTTCCCGCACAGTCCCGCCGCCGGCCCCGCCGGCTCGTCCGAAGGAGTGCCCATGCCCGGCCCCAGCACGCGCCGCCGCACGACGTCCGTCGCCGCCGCGTCCGCCCTCGCCCTGCTCGCCGCGTGCGGCTCGTCGTCGTCCGACGACGCCTCGTCGCCCGGCTCGCCCGCGGCGACCGGAGCCCCCGCGGGCACCCTGACGATCTGGGCGGACGCCAAGCGCACCGCCGCGCTGACCCCGCTGGCGACGGCGTGGGGCGAGGAGAACGGCGTCACGGTGCGGCTCGAGGAGATCTCCGAGGACCTCCAGACGAACTTCGTCACCGCGAGCCAGGCCGGCAACGCCCCGGACGTCGTCGTCGGCGCGCACGACTGGATCGGCAACCTCGTGCAGAACGGGGCGATCGAGCCGGTCAACCTCGCGGACCCGACGGCGTTCGACCCGGTGGCCGTCGAGGCGCTGACGTTCGACGGCCAGGTCTACGGCGTCCCCTACGCGGTGGAGAACCTCGCCCTCCTGCGCAACACCGACCTCGCACCCGACGCGCCGGCCACGGTCGAGGACATGGTCGCCGCCGGGCGGGCCGCCGTCGCCGCCGGCCGCGCCACGCAGCCCGCGATCCTCCAGGTGGGTCAGGGGGGCGACGTCTACCACCTGCAGCCGCTGCTCACCTCCGCCGGCGGCGGCATCTTCGCGACCACCCCGGACGGGGACGCCGACCCGGCCCAGGTCGTCGTCGACAGCGAGGCGAGCCGGCGCGCCATGTCCCTCGTCCGCGGGCTCGGCGAGCAGGGCGCCGGCGTCCTCAAGCGCTCGATCGGGGCGGAGAACTCGATCGCGCAGTTCACGTCCGGCAGCTCGCCCTTCATCGTCACCGGCCCCTGGGCCGTCCCCGACGTGAAGCAGGCCGGGATCCCCTACGCCGTCTCCCCCGTGCCCGGGTGGAAGGGGCTGGGTCCGGCCCGCCCCTTCGTCGGCGTCCAGGCCTTCTTCGTCGCGAGCCGCGGCGACAACCCCGCTCTCGCGCAGGAGTTCGCCGCGACCTTCGGCGGCTCGGAGCAGGCGCAGGTCGCGCTGTACGAGGCCGAGCCGCGGCGCCCGGCGCTCACCGCCGCGCTCGACCGGGTCGGCGCCGCGGACCCGGACCTCGCGGCCTTCGCGGAGGCCGGCCGGGACGGCACCCCGCTCCCGGTGGTCCCGCAGATGGCCGCGGTGTGGGACCCGCTGGGCAAGGCCCAGGCCGCGATCGTCGGCGGGGCCGCCGTCGAGCCGACGCTGGCCGCCGCCGCGGCAGCCATCCGCGCCGCGGTCGGCTGAGACGATGACGACGACGCCCCTGGCGCCCGAGCGTCGCGGCGGGGCTCCACCGGCCCGCCGCGGCGGGCCCGCCCTCACCGCCCGGACGACGAGCGGCCTGCTCGCCAAGATCCTCCTGCTCGGTCTCGTCGCCGCCGTGGCCCTGTGGCTGGCGTTCCCGCTCGTCGACGGCCGGCGGTGGGGCCTGCTGGCGCTCCTCGTCCTGACGACCGCCGGCCTCTTCGCCCTCTACCTGCAGCCGCGCGCGGTGCCGCTGAAGTACCTCGTCCCCGGCACGCTGCTGCTCGTCGCGTTCCAGGTGCTGCCCGTGGCCTGGACGGTCTCCACGGCGTTCACGAACTTCGGGGACGGGCACCGGGGCACCAAGGAGGAGGCCGTCGCCGCCGTCGAGCGGTCCTCTGTGCGCCAGGTCCCCGGCTCGGCGGCCTTCGCCCTGACGGTCGCCGTCCGCGACGACGACCCCGACGGGCCGCTCGTGCTGCTGCTCGTCGACCCGTCGACCCGTGCGGTGCAGGCCGGGGACGCGGCGGGGCTCGAGCCGGTGCCGGACGCGACGGTCGGTCCGACCGGCCGCGTCACGGCGGCCCCCGGCTACGCGGTGCTCGGGCTCGCCGCCGCGAACGCCCGGGCCGGCGAGCTGCGCGACCTCGTCGTCCCGACGCAGCGCGGGGCCATCGCCGCGCAGGGGCTGAGCCGGGCCTTCGAGGGCCTCGCGACGATCCGGTACGACGCCGCGTGCGACTGCATGCGGCAGACGGACGGTCCGGGGCGCTGGGACGCCGACGACCGCACCGGGCGCTTCGTCTCCTCCTCCGGCGCGGCCCTCCCGCAGGGCTGGCAGGTCGGCGTCGGCCTGGCGAACTTCAGCCGGCTCGTCACCGACCCGGCGGTGCGCGACCACTTCGCCGGCGTCCTCGTGTGGAACGTCGTCTTCGCCGTCGCGGTCGTGGCCGGCACCTTCGTGCTCGGCCTCGGCATGGCGGTGACGCTGAACTCTCCGCGTGTCAGGGGACTGCGGACCTTCCGGGCGCTCATCGTCCTGCCGTACGCCATGCCCGCCTTCGCGATGATGCTCGTGTGGCGGGACCTGTTCAACGCCGACTTCGGGCTCGTCAACGCCGTGACCGGGCTCGACGTCAACTGGCTCGGCGAGCCGTGGACCGCCCGTCTCGCCGTGGTCGTCGTCCAGCTCTGGCTCGGTTACCCCTACATGTTCCTCGTGTGCACCGGTGCGCTGCAGTCGATCCCGGCCGACCTCACCGAGGCCGCCTGGATGGACGGGGCGAGCCGGTGGCAGGCCTTCCGGTCCGTCGTGCTGCCGCTGCTCCTCGTCGCCGTCGCGCCGCTGCTCATCGCGAGCTTCGCCTTCAACTTCAACAACTACAACGCGATCGCGTTCACGACCGACGGCGGGCCGTTCCCCGCCGACTCGCCGCAGGCCGGGGCCACGGACCTGCTCATCTCGTACACGTACCGGCTCGCGTTCGGCGCGTCCGGGGCCGAGTACGGCTTCGCCGCGGCGGTCTCCGTCGTCATCTTCCTCATCGTCGCGGCCATCTCCGTCGCCGGGTTCCGGCGCACCGCCGCGCTCGAAGAGATCAACCGGGGAGGTTGAGCATGTCCGCCGTCACCGCCGCACCACCCCCGCGCCTGAGGGCCGAGGCCTGGCGCTACGCCGTCGCCGTCGTCGCGGTCCTCGTCTCGCTGGGGCCCATCGCCTTCGTCGTCTCGGCCGCGCTCAACCCGCTCGGCACGCTGTCGTCGTCGACCCTCGTCCCCGACCGCCTCTCCGCCGAGAACTTCGTGACCCTCCTGCGGGACACCGCCTTCCCCCGCTGGTTCCTCAACACCGTCCTCGTCGCGGGCGTCTCGGCGTTCGGGGCCGTGTTCGTCTCGAGCCTGGCCGCCTACGCGTTCAGCCGGTTCCGCTTCGCCGGTCGCCGGCCCGGGCTGATGTTCCTGCTGCTCGTGCAGATGTTCCCGCAGTTCCTCGCCGTCGTGACGATCTACATCATGTTCACCGAGGTCACCGAGCTCTACCCGGCGATCGGCTTCAACACCTGGTGGGGGCTGACGCTGCTCTACCTCGGCGGCGCGCTCGGCGTGAACACGTGGCTCATGAAGGGCTTCTTCGACACGGTCCCGACCGACCTCGACGAGTCGGCGAAGATGGACGGCGCGTCGCACGCGCAGACGTTCTTCACGATCATCCTGCCGCTGGTCACGCCGGTGCTCGCCGTCGTCGGGCTGCTGTCCTTCATCGCGACGGTCAACGAGTTCCTCATCGCGAACATCTTCCTCACCCAGTCGGGGACGAAGACCCTCGCCGTCGGCCTGTACGGGCTCGTCGCGGCGGAGCGGGACAACAACTTCGGCGTCTTCTGCGCCGGGACGCTGCTCACCGCCGTCCCGACCGTCACGCTCTTCTACGGCCTCCAGCGCTACATCGTCGGCGGTCTCACCGCGGGCGCGGTCAAGGGATGAGCGCCGCCGACGGCCGTGCGCCGCACCACGACGGGTCGGCGCTGCACGTGTCGACCGACGCACCTGCCGTCGGCGAGCGGGTCGGCGTGCTCCTGCGGGTGCCCGCCGGACGGGAGCCGGACGGGGTGTGGGTGCGCTCGCTGCGCGACGCCGAGCCCTTCTACGACGAGGCCCGCCGGGTCGGCGAAGACGACCTGTGGACCTGGTACCGGGCCGAGGTCACCGTGCACAACCCGGTGACCCGCTACCGGTGGCTCCTCGGCGGGCCCGGCGGGCGCTACGGCTGGGTCACCGGGACGGGCGAGCACGCCCACGACGTCCCCGACGCCGAGGACTTCACGCTCTCCGGCTTCCCGCCCCCGCCGTCGTGGGCCGCGGACGCCCTCGTCTACCAGGTCTTCCCGGACCGCTTCGCGCGCTCTGCCGCGGCGGAGGACCGCGAGACCCCCGGGTGGGCGCTGCGCTCGGACTGGGACGACCCCGTCGAGCACCGGCGACCGCAGACGGCGCACCAGCTCTACGGCGGCGACCTCGACGGCCTGGCCGGACGGCTCGACCACGTCGTCGGCCTCGGGTTCGACACGGTCTACCTCACCCCGTTCTTCCCGGCCGGCTCGACGCACCGCTACGACGCCACGACGTTCGACGCCGTCGACCCGCTGCTCGGCGGCGACGCGGCGCTGGCCCGGCTCACGGCCGCCGCCCACGCCCGGGGGCTGCGCGTCGTCGGCGACCTCACGACGAACCACACCGGGGACGGGCACGAGTGGTTCCGGCGGGCCGTCGCCGACCCGTCGTCACCGGAGCGGGGCCTGTACCACCTGCGCGACGACGGCTCCTACGTCGGCTGGTACGACCAGCCGACCCTGCCGAAGCTCCGCTTCTCGCCCGCCCTCGCCGAGCGCCTCCTCGACGGCCCCGGGTCCGTGGTCGGGCGCTGGCTGCTCCCCCCGTACGCCCTCGACGGGTGGCGGATCGACGTGGCGAACATGACCGCCCGGCACCGTTCGGACGACGACAACCTCGCCGTGGCCAGGGCGATCCGACGCACGCTCGACACCCTGGCGCCGCACGCCCTGCTCCTGGCCGAGCACTGCCACGACGCGAGCGGCGACCTCAGCGGCGAGGGCTGGCACGGGGCGATGAACTACGCCGGTTTCCTGCGGCCGGTGTGGTCGTGGCTGCGCTCGCCGTCCTACGACGCCCCGTTCCTCGGCCTGCCGGTGGCCGTCCCCCGGCTGCCCGGGACGGCGGCGGCGGCGACCGTTCGCCGGTTCCAGGCGGTCACCCCCTGGCGGGCGCTCACCGCCTCGTGGTCCCTCATCGGCTCGCACGACACCCCGCGGGTGCGGACGGTGCTCGGGGACGCCGCGACGGTCGCCGTCGCCGCGGGCATGCTCTTCACCTTCCCGGGCGCCCCGATGGTCTTCATGGGGGACGAGCTCGGCGGGACCGGCGTCGACGGGGAGGACGCGCGCCGGCCGATGCCGTGGGACCACCCGGGACGGTGGGACCGCCCGACCCTGGCGGCGTACCGCGCTCTCGCGCGCCTGCGCCGTCGGCACCACGCGTTGCGGCGCGGCGGGTTCCGCTGGGTGCACACCGACCCCGAGCGCCTGCTCTACGTCCGCGAGTCCTCCGAGGAGACGCTCGTGTGCCTCGCCGTCCGCGGCTCGGCACCGCCCGCCGCGGTGCCGGCCGCCGCCCTCGGCCTGCGGCCCGGCGAGGCGGCGGAACCCTTGCACGGCACGGCGGACGCCCTGCGGGCCGGGCACGACGGCTCGGTCGTCCTCCCGGGTGACGGGCCCGGCTTCGCCGTCTGGCGCGCTCCGGGACCCGGCGGGCCGGCCTAGGGCGACGGCGTCAGGAGGCCGCTCGCGCGCTGCCGCCGGCGAGCCGCTGCTCGAGGACGTCGGTGGCGGCCCGGGCCAGCGCGGCGAGCGCCGCCCGCTGGCCGTCGTCGAGGTCGGCGGGCTCGACGCCGAGGGCGCACACGGCACCGAGGGCCTCGCCGGACGGGGTGACGACGGGGGCCCCGGCGTAGAAGCGGATCGCGTCCTCCCCGTGCCCTTCCGGGTGGACGAGCGGGTTGCCGGCGAAGCGCGCGTCGCGCGCGAGGTCGGGGACGACGAGGCAGTCACGGCCGCGGATCGTCGTGTCGCAGAAGGCGATCTCGCGCGGGAGCCGCGACCCCGCGGCGTCCCGGGCAGCCGGCAGCTCCGGGCCGACCGCGACCCCGGCCGCGACGAACACGGTGGTGTCCTCGACGAAGGTCACCATGCCGGCCGGCACGCGGCACACCAGCGCAGCCGACGTCGCGAGGGACGTGAGGAGCTCCCGCGTGCGCGGGTCGAGGTCCTCCGGCACCTGGTAGCGCGACAGCTCCCGCAACCGGCGCGCCTCCGCCGACGGCGACCGCCCCTCGCGCCGGAGGGCCTTGCGCGCGTACATCGCCCGGTCGGCCCGCTCGAGCACCCGGTCGACGTCGGGCCGTCCGCCGTCCTCGCCGTGCGGGTCGACGACGACGACGCCGACGCTGGCCGACGGCGCGAGCACCGCACCCTCGACCCAGACCGGCTCCGCGAGCGCGGTCGCGGTCCGGTCGGCGAAGCCCGACGACGACCACGTCGTCGTCACCGGCCCGAGGACGAGGACGAACTCGTCCCCGGCGATCCGCGACGCGAGGTCCTGCGGCCGCACGCACCGCTCGAGCCGGCGGGCCGTGGCCTTGAGCACCGCGTCACCCGCCGCGTGGCCGTGGACGTCGTTGACGTCCTTGAACCCGTCGAGGTCGACGAAGGCGACGGCCACCCGCTCACGGGGGCCGCAGCGGCCGAGCAGCTCGGCGAGCCGGCGCCGCAGCAGCGTCCGGTTGGGCAGCCCGGTCAGCGGGTCGTGGGTGGCGGCGTGCTCGGCCTCCTCGCGGGTCCGCTCGAGGCTGCGCCGCGCGGTCTCCTCCCCCGTGACGTCCCGGACCGTGACGACGACGCGGTCCTCGGTGACCGGCGAGACGGTCCACTCGTCGGCGGAGAGCCAGGACCCGGCGGGGTCGTGGAGGTCGCAGCGGGCGCGGACCGGACGCACGTCCTCCAGCGCGGTGCGGATCGGCCCCAGCACCCCGATCCGGTCCAGGTGCGCGAGCAGGTCCGCGTCCGGGGCGGGACCGCCGAGGGCGGCCTGGGCGGCCGCGTTCCCGTGCCGCACCGACACGTCCGTCACCTGCCTCGTCGCGGCGTCGAGCCGGACGTCGAGGACGGCGAACCCCTCGGCCGCGGCGTCGATCGCCGTCTGCAGCGTCGCCCGGACCTCCGCGGCGTCCTCGTACGCCGCGGCGAGCAACCGCTCCCCGCGGAGCAGGTCGGTGACGTCCCGCCACGTCGAGAGGATCGTGTCGGCGTCCAGCGCGAGCTGGGTGCTCTCGAAGGTGCGCGGCGCCGGGACGGTCGCGGGCTCGGTGAAGCGGTCGCGGCGGGGGACGCCGGTGCGCAGCACCGCGAGCATCTCCGCCTGGAGGCCCATCGCCTCCGCCGCCGGGTAGCACTCGGTGAGCGTCCGCCCGACGAGCTCGGCGGCCGGACGGCCGATGCCGACGGCGCCCGCTCGGTTGACGAACTGCATCCTCAGCTGCGGCCCCTCACCCGGACCCTGCTCGGCGCGGTAGATCGCGAAGCCGTCGAGGGAGCCGTCGAGGGCCGTCCGCAGCCAGGAGTCGGCCGGGACCGGCAGCGCGGCCGGCCTGCGCGGTCCGGCGTGCACGGGCCGGGACATGACCGTCTCCCTCCGGACGCTGTCGACCGGCGAGACATCGGCACATGTCAGGACGACTTGAGCCCCGAGGCACGAAGGCCGCTATCCGCCCCGCGCCGCCGTCGCGACGAGCCCGCTCGTGCGGACCCGGTCCGCGACCGTCCCGAGGTAGTCGCGGGCGAGGGCGGCCGCGGACCCCACCTGGCCCGCGGGGTCGTCGACGGGGACGAAGGAGCGGACGGTGACGCCGACGGTCAGCTCGCCCACCCGACCGACCGCGAACGCCGCGCCGGACGTGCCGTCGCTGCCCAGCGTCGCCGCGTAGCTCTCGTCCACGCGACCCGGACCCTCCGCTCCGCGCGGCTCCGGCACCGCGTCGACGAACCGGCAGCGTCCCGTGTTCGCGACCACCTCCGCGAACCGCCGGGCCGCCGTGCCCGGCGCCCAGCCGGAGACCTGGACGTCGACCTGGAACTCCTCCGCGAAGCGGGTGAAGAGCCGCCCGGCGACGGGCCGGGGCAGGACGTCGTCCGTCGAGCACGTCTGCCCGGGCACCACGGACCCGCCCCCGTAGTTCGGTCCGTCCTGCGGCGGCTCCCCCGGGCCCCGGACGTCCTCGGCCGTCAGCGCGACCGAGCCGGGGATCCGGTAGGCGACCTGGTTGCGGTCCCGGGACGCGGCTGCGACCCGCCAGGGGACGACCCGGAACCGGTCGGCGTCCGGTCCCGTGTCCGGCTCGGCGACCGGGCCGGCCGTGACCGTCGGGGCCGGGACGCTCGGCGAGGGCCTGACGAGCACGGTGGGCGCCGGCGTCTGCCCGCCGGGGCCGGCGCCCAGGGGTCCCGTCAGCCCGACGCCGACGGCGACCGGGACCGCGACCACGCCGAGCCCCACGCGCCACCACGACCGCCGGCGGCGACGGGCCTGCACCGCCCCGCGGGTGCGCGACAGGAGCGCCGAGACGTCGACAGGGCCGGCGTCGAGCGTCTCGCGCAGCGCCACCTCGACCTCGAGGGCCAGCGCGTCGAGCTCCGGGTCACGGTCGGTCCGCCGGCTCATCGGGCCACCTCCTGGGTCTCGTCGAGCATCCGGCGCAGGCTCGCCAGCCCCCGGTGCACGTTGCTGCGGACCGTCTGCACGCTCGTGCCCATGACGTCGGCCACCTCGGCGTCGGCCATCCCCTCGTAGTGCCGCAGGACGATCGCCGCGCGCTGCCGGGCGGGCAGCCGTCGCAGCAGCGCGACGACCTGCGCGCGGTCCGCGAGCGGCCCGGCAGCGTCGGGGACACCGCCTCGGCCGTCGACGAGCTGGGTCACCCGCAGGTCCGGCGCCGCGAGCTCGCGCCGGGCCGCCCGACGCCAGAACGAGGTGCACGCGTTGACGAGCATCCGCCGCACGTAGGCGTCGGGCACGTCCTGCGCGACGATCTTCGCCCAGTGCCTGTGGACGTTGACCAGGACGTCCTGGACGACGTCCTCGGCGTGCTGGGGGTCGCGGAGCATCCCGCGTGCGAGCCGCAGGAGCACCGCGCCGCGCGCCTGGACGAAGGCGTCGAAGTCCTGGTCCTGCACCCACGACGGCGGCGTCGCGGGGCGGCCGAGGACGGCACCCGAGTGGTCGCTCACGCCCGGGAGAACGCGAGCCGACCGCTCGACGTTGCACGCCGCCCCGATCTTCCTCCCTGTCCTCCGGCGTGCAACGTCGGGCCACCCGTCGGCGTGACCGGGGCACGACGCCGGACGACGGCGACGACCCCCACGCCCCGGAAGGGACTCCGCCATGCGCACGACCGCCCCCACCGCCACCGTCCTCGCCCTCCTGGCGCTCGCCGCCGCACCGGCGGCCACCGCCACCGCCGTCGAGCGGGTCCGCGTCGACGAGAACCTCGTCGCCGTCGACGACCTGGCCGAGGGCGAGGCGGGCCACTTCGTCGACCTGCGGTTCGACTCCTGCCGCGGCGCGTCCGGGCCGGTCACCGTCCAGGTCAACGGCGAGTCGACGACGGGGAGGCAGTACGCCCTCGACGCCACCCGCACCGTCGGCCGTGGGACGGTCTCCTTCCTCCTCCACGCCGGCAGCTACCGCGTCACGGCGTTCGACGGGCGCGTGCAGCCCCTCGGCTGGCGTGACGTGCGGGCGAAGGAGGCCGACGGGACGTCGCTGCGGCTCTCGCGGGTCTGCGGCCGGGGCGTCTCGGCGGCCGTGCCGGCGGCTCCGCCCGCCTCGCGGAGCGCCGCCCCGACCACGACCCCGACCGCGGCCTCGCAGCCCCGGGTCCCGAGGCGGATCGACACCGGTCTCGGGCCGGTCGCCGCGCGGGACCCGTCCGCGCTGCCGGTCGTGGCCACGGTGGGAACCGTGCTCGCCGCCGGGGCGCTCGTCCTCGGCGGGCTGACGACGGCGCGGCGCCGGGCGGG
>JBQGCR010000447.1:0-8163 GCA_052038585.1 Kineosporiaceae bacterium | reverse complement strand
CGTCGGGCACTCCGCCGCCTGCACGCTCGCCTGGGTCGCCGCGGACGCCCGTCCCGACGCCGTCGCGGGCACCGTCCTCGTCGGGGGCTTCCCGACGGCGGACGGCGGGACGTACGCCGACTTCTTCGAGCCGGTCGACGGGGTCGTGCCCTTCCCCGGCTGGGAGCCGTTCGAGGGCCCCGACTCCGCCGACCTCGACGACACCGCCCGGGCCGCGTTCGTCGAGCGCTCGGTCGCCGTGCCGGCCGGGGTGACCCGGGGGGTCGTCCACCTGTCCGACCCGCGCCGGGCCGGCGTGCCGGTGACCGTCGTCTGCCCCGAGTTCTCCCCGGACGACGCCCGCGCCTGGGTGGCGAGCGGCGACGTCCCGGAGCTGGCCGGGGCCACGGACGTCACGTACGTCGACCTCGCGACGGGGCACTGGCCCATGGTCACGGCCCCGGACGCCTTCGCCGCGGTGCTCGCCGACGCCGCCGACCGGGCTGCTGCCCGCCGAAGCGTCTGAGCGTGAGGCCGGCTGCGGCGACGAGCGGCGCCCGGCGGCCGGTGCGACGATCGGCGTGATGACCCACCGTCCCGTCCCGGCGCGCGTCGCCGGCCTCGTCGTGGCCGCCGTCGTGCTCGGCGCCTGCTCCGGCGCACCCGGGGACGCCGGTCCGCCGGCCACCGTCACGGGTCCCGGGACGCCGACGACCGCACCGACGCCCGCACCGACGCCGACACCCGACGAGCCGACGGCGACGACGCCGCCGCCGGACCCGGCGCGGGTCTGCGCGGAGGCCACCGCGGCCCCGCTGACGCCGGAGCAGCTCGCGGGTCAGCTCGTCATGGCCGGGGTCCCGGCCGACGACCCCGCGTCGGGACGCTCGCTCGTGGCGCGGTGGGACGTCGGCGGGGTGTTCCTCGCCGGGCGGTCGTCGGCACCGGCGGCGTCCGTGGCGGCCGCGGTGCGCCGGCTCGTCGCGGCCGCGGACACCGGGGTCCCGCTGCACGTCGCCGTCGACCAGGAGGGCGGGCGGGTGCAGACCCTCGAGGGCGACGGCGTCCTGCAGCTGCCGAGCGGGGTCCGGCAGGGCACGTGGAGCGCGGATCGCCTGCGCCGCACCGTCGTCGCCCTGGCGACCGGCCTGCGCCAGGTCGGCGTGACGCTCGACCTCGCGCCGGTCGCCGACGTCGTCCCGGAGGGCACCGCCGACCGCAACCCGCCGATCGGGGTCTTCGACCGCCAGTTCGGCAGCGACCCCGCCCAGGTCGGCGCGGACGTCGCCGTCTGGGTGCGGGCGGCCCGCGAGGCGGGCGTGCTCACCACGGTCAAGCACTTCCCCGGCCTCGGCCGGGTGCGGGTCAACACCGACACCGGCACCGGGGCGACGGACCGGCGCACCGACGCCGACGACCCTGCGCTGCAGCCGTTCCGGGAGGGCATCGCCGCGGGCGCCGGCGCCGTCATGGTCTCGACGGCGCTCTACCCGCGCCTGGACCCGGAGAACCCGGCGGCGTTCTCGCGCGCCGTCGTCACCGGCCTGCTCCGCGGCGACCTCGGGTGGGACGGCGTCGTCGTCTCCGACGACCTCGGCAGCGCGGCGTCGGTCGCGGACGTGCCCGCCGGCGAGCGCGCCGTCCGGTTCGTCGCGGCGGGCGGCGACGTCGTCCTGACGAACACCGCCTCGACGGTGCCCGCCATGGTCGGCGCCCTGCGGGACGAGGCGGCCGCCGACCCGGGCTTCGCCGGGCAGGTCCGCGGGTCCGCCCTTCGCGTCCTGGAGTCGAAGGCGGACCTCGGCCTGCTGACCTGCTAGCGGCCCCGACGCCGCCGGCCGGCGCCACCCGTGCGGGCCTGGCCACCCGTCCGGGCCTGGGCCGGGCGTGCGGCCGGACGCTTCGGCGCCGCCGCGACGACCGGCGCCGGCTCGCGGTACGGCGCGGGCGGGCCGGCGAGCTCGCCGAGCAGCTCGTGCCCCGCGGCCACCCGGGTGCGCGGCGCGGTGATGCCGGCGGCCTTCGTCAGCGCGAGGACGTCGCGGTGCTGCTCGGGCGTCTGGAGGGTGACCACGGTCCCGGCCGCGCCGGCCCGGGCGGTGCGGCCCGAGCGGTGGAGGTAGGCCTTGTGGTCGGCCGGCGGGTCGACGTGGACGACGAGGGAGACGTCGTCGACGTGGATGCCGCGGGCGGCGATGTCCGTCGCGACGAGCACGAGCGCCTCCCCGGCGCTGAACGCGGCGAGGTTGCGCTCCCGCGCGCCCTGGGAGAGGTTGCCGTGCAGGTCGACCGCCGGGGTGCCGGCCTGGGTGAGCGTCTTCGCGAGCTTCTTCGCCTGGTGCTTGGTCCGGGTGAACAGGACGGTGCGGCCCTGGCCGCCGGCGAGCGCCCGGACGACGGCCGGCTTGTCGGACGCGGCCACCTCGAGCACGTGGTGGGTCATGTCGGCGACGTCCTCGGCGGGCGTCTCGATGCTCACCCGCTGCGGGTCGCGCAGGTAGCGGCGGACGAGCACGTCGACGTCGCCGTCGAGCGTCGCCGAGAAGAGCAGCCGCTGGCCGCCCTTCGCCGTCGCGTCGAGGAGGCGCTTGACGGAGGGCAGGAAGCCGAGGTCGGCCATGTGGTCGGCCTCGTCGAGCACGGTGATCTCGACCCCGGCGAGGGTGAGGTGCCCCTGCCGCAGCAGGTCCTCGAGCCGGCCGGGACAGGCGACGACGATGTCGACGCCGGCGCGCAGGGCGGTGACCTGGGGGTTCTGCCCGACGCCGCCGAAGACGAGCGTGTGGGTCAGGCCCATGGCCTTCGCCAGCGGCGCGAGGACCGCGCCGATCTGGTTGGCGAGCTCGCGGGTCGGGGCGAGCACGAGCGCCCGCGGGCGGCCGGCGGTGCGCCGCGTGCCGCCGGCGGCCAGGCGCGCGACGAGCGGCAGCGCGAAGGCCAGTGTCTTGCCCGAGCCGGTGCGGGCCTTGCCGAGCACGTCGAGCCCGGCGAGGCCGTGGGCGACGGTGGCCGCCTGGATCGCGAAGGGCGCGGTGATGCCGTCCCGGGCCAGGCTCTCGACGAGGGGCGCCGGGACGCCGAGGTCGGCGAAGGTCACGCCGTCCGGGACGACCACGGGCGCCGGCTTCTGCTGCGGGGCCGGCTGCTTCTGCTGCGGGGCCTGCTGCTTCTGCTGCGGGGGACGCTGCTGGGTGCGGGGGGCGCCCTGCGGGCTGCCGGAACGGCGGCGCGGGCGCGCGGTGGTGGAGGAGGTCAAGGGGGTTCTTCCTGATGGGGCGCCTCGGCCTCGCGAGTCGATCCGGCCCAGGTCAGCCCCTCCAGGGTAGGCCACGCCGCGCCGAAACCACGCATCGTGACCACCGTCACGCTCCGCGTCAGCCGCAGGCGGCCTCGACCCGGCGGACGACCTCGCGGACGAACGGCCCGATCTCGCGGGCGTCGTCGACGAACTGGGACGGCTTGACGCAGAACGTCGTGTACCCGTCGGCCCACTGCCGCGGGACGTCGGCGAGCGCGGCGCCGAGGTCGGCGCACGCGTCGTCGGCCGGGAAGGTGGCGGACAGCCCGCCGACCACCTCGAGGTCGGCGGGGTCGCGGCCGGCCTCGCGCAGCGCGGCGTCGAGGGTGTCGAGGACGTCGCGGCCCGGCTGCCCGAGCGGGTGGTAGCCGTGCGCGTACGCCACGACGCGGCGCAGCAGGGCCGGGTGCAGGGACGAGCCGCCGAGCCACATCCGCGGCCCGTCGGCGTGCCAGGGGCCGGGCGAGACCCACACGTCGTCGAAGGTCCAGAAACGCCCGCTGTGGGACACCGGGCCGCCGTCGGGTCCGGCGGCCCAGACCTTCGCCCACACCTCGAGCTGCTCGTCGAGCCGGGCTCCCCGCTCCCGGAACGGGACGCCGAGCGCGGCGTACTCCTGCTCGTGCCACGAGACGGTCGGCTGGACGACGAGCCGCCCGCGGGAGAGCAGGTCGAGCGTGGCGAGCTCGTTGGCCAGGAGCAGCGGGTGCCGCAGCGGCGTGATGACGGCGGCGGCCGCGAGCCGGATCGTCGTCGTCACCGACGCCATGGCCGACAGCAGGAGCAGCGAGGCCGGCCACGGCGTCGCGGGGTCCTGGTTGCCCGGCATGGCGTACTCGCGCGGGTTCGCCATCCGCCCGAGGGCGCCGGCGTCGGGGCCGAGGACGACGTGCTCGCTGAGCATGACGGCGTCGGCCCCGGCGTCCTCGGCCTCGCGGGCCCACCGGACGAGCTCGGGCAGGTCCCGCCCCGACGCCAGGGTCCAGCTCTCCGACAGGACGACGACGACGCGGGGACGGCTCACCTCAGGCACGCCACAGCGACGACCCGCCGTCCCAGACCACGCCGACCTGGCGGTAGTAGCCGCCGAGGACCTCGCGGACGGGCAGGGCGGAGAGCTCCTCCCACGGGGAGTCGAAGAGGGTGACCTCCTCGACGTCCGCGGCGAACGTCGCCCCGACGGAGAACGACTTGGAGCCCGACGCGATGAGCTCGACGTACGCGTCGCCGGCGCCGTCGATCGACGGCAGGAACCGGTGGTGCGCCATCGGGTGGCCGTTGACGAACCCGTTGGTGTCGCTGGGCTCCCGCAGCCGGACGACCGCCTGCGCCAGCCGGTGGTCCGACGCCGCGAGCGTCGCGGCGAACCGCCCGCCGGGGGCGAGCGCCGGGGCGCCCTCCCCCATCGGGTGCGGCCGGGTCATGTGGATCGAGCCGAGCTTCTTCGGGTAGCCCTGGTGGATCCCGCGGAGCATCGCGAAGTCCTTGTCGACCCAGATGTAGACGCAGCGCGAGTACGTCGTGCCCTCGAACGAGCAGCGGACGACGACGAACGCCTCCTTGTACTGGGCGCGGACCGGGTCGAGCAGCTCGCGGCGGTCCTCGCCGCAGGACTGCCAGTCGGCCCAGATGAGCGCGACGGCCCCCGGGTCCTCCGGCGCCGGCTCCAGCGGTGCGGGCAGCAGCGCCGCCACCGCCTCGGGGTCGGTCCGGTACTCCACCGTGAGCAGGTCGCCGCTGTAGTACCACGGCGGCGCCGGGAGCAGCGAGGCCTGGCCCGTGCCGGTCCGGGGGTAGAAGAACCCCTGGGGGCTCGTCGCGTCGGACATCGATCTCCTTCTCTCGGAACGGGACTCAGACGTCCCGGTGGCGGCCCATCTCGGCGTACAGCTGCGGGTCGCGACGGCGCAGCACGTTCGCCGCGACGACGCCGACGACGGCGAACGCGGGCACGAACAGCGGCAGGCCCCACGTGAGCCAGCCCTGCGGGCCGATGAGGTCGTCGAAGTTGAGGTAGGCGAAGACCACCGCGACGACGAGGACGACGCCCGCGACCAGCGGCGCGACGAGCGTACGCCAGACGTTGCCGTCGAGGTCGGGGTGCCGGCGGAAGAACGCGACGACGGCGAACGACGTCATCGCCATGAGCACGAGGATCCCGAGCGTGCCGAGGTTGGTCAGCCAGACGAAGAGCTGGTTGACCGGGTCCCGGTCGGTGACGACGAAGGCGAGCAGGACGACGACGGCGAGCACGGACTGGCTCAGCGAGCCCGCGTGCGGCGACAGGTGCACCGCGTGCGTCCGGCCGAGCCGCTCGGGCACGAGGCCCTCGCGGCCGAGCGCGAACAGGTACCGGGCGACGGCGTTGTGGAAGGCGAGCAGCGCCGCGAAGACGCTCGTCGCGAAGAGCAGGCTCATCATCTGCACGAAGCCCGTGCCGACGTAGGCGTCGCCGATCGCGAAGAGCATGACCGTCGGGTCGTCGCCGAGCGAGGCGATGAAGTCCTGGACGCCGCCCAGGCCGCCGGCGTTGACCATGAGCCACGTCGTCACGACGTAGAAGACGCCGATCGTCAGCACGGCCACGTAGGTGGCCCGCGGGACCGTCCGCCGCGGGTCACGCGCCTCCTCGCTGTAGATCGTCGTCGCCTCGAAGCCGACGAACGCCGCGGAGTTGAACAGCACCGCGAGGGCGAGCGCCCCACCGCCGGCCCCCGTCAGCGACTCCCACGAGAACGGCGAGAGCGACAGCGCCTCCCCGGAGGCCATCGAGCCGCCCTGGACGAGGATCGCCACGTCGATGGCGAGGACGACGAGGAACTCGGCGACGACGAGGACGGCGAGGACCTTGAGCGACAGGTCGACCTGCCGGTAGCCGAGGACGGCGATGACCGCCCACGCGACGAGCGCGCAGACCCACCACGACACGTCGACGCCGACCGGGTCGGCGAGGAAGGCCGACATCGCGACGCCGAAGAGGCCGTAGAGGCCGATCTGCATCGCGTTGTAGCCGAGGAGGGCGAGGAACGCCGCGGCGCCGCCCGCTTGCTGGCGCAGGCCCCGGGAGATGTAGGCGTAGAACGCCCCGGTGCTCGTGTGGTGCCGCGCCATCGCGGTGTAGCCGACGGAGAACACGAGGAGCATGAGGACGACGAGGACGTAGGCGGCCGGGATGCCGGCGCCGTTGGAGAAGAGCATCGCGGTCGGTGCGCCGCCGGCCATCGCGGTGAGCGGGGCGGCCGCGGAGATGACGAAGAACGCGATGCCGAAGACGCCGAGGCTGCCGCGGCGAAGCTGGTGGGTCTGGCCGGCCGGGTCGGACGGTGAGGTGCCCGGGTCGGTCGAGGGGTGGACCTGGCTCATGGGACTTCCCCTGGGGACGGTGCCGGTCGCGGGACGGACCGGCGCAGGGCCCGAACGGTATTGCCTTACCCAGCAGGTTTCAAGGGGTCGGGAGGAACTCGTCGTACGGGCTCGCACGGTGGACGGAACGCTTGACGCGGCAGGGTTCCGGGCACAATCATTCGGAGCCAAACAGTCGTCGAGGAGGTCCACCGGATGGCAGTCGACCAGCACGTCGAGGTGGCCGGGGTCGAGGTCGACACCCGGCACTGGATCGGCGGTCGGCGCGTCGCGAGCGCGCAGACCTTCACCGACGTCTCCCCGGTCGACGAGACGCCGCTCGGCGAGGTCGCCCGCGGCGGCGCGGCGGAGGCCTCGGCCGCCGTCGAGGCCGCCGCCGCCGCGTTCCCCGCCTGGGCCGCCACCCCGCCCGCCGAGCGGGCGGCGGTGCTGCACCGGATCGCCGACGGCGTCGAGAAGCGCCTCGAGGACCTCGCACAGGTCGAGACGCGGGACAACGGCGCGCTCATCCGCTCCCACCGCCGCGGCGTCATGCCCCGCGTCGCGATGAACTTCCGGTTCTTCGCCGACCACCTGCTCCACCTCGCGAGCGGGCAGGCGCACCCGGACTTCGAGACCCGCGGCCACCGCAACCACGTCTCCTGGGACCCGGCCGGCGTGACCGCCGTCGTCACGCCGTGGAACGCCCCGCTCATGCTCGCGACGTGGCGGATCGCCCCGGCGCTCGCCGCCGGCAACACCGTCGTCGCCAAGCCGCCGGAGTGGGCGCCGCTCACGGCGTCGCTGCTCGCCGACATCGCCGCCGAGGCGGGCCTGCCCGACGGCGTCCTCAACGTCGTCCAGGGCCTCGGCCCGGAGGCGGGCGCGCCGCTCGTCGCCGACCCGCGCGTGCGCCGGGTCTGCTTCACCGGCAGCGTCCCCACCTCGCGGCTCATCGGCGAGGCCGCCGCGGCGAACACGACCCCGGTCTCCTTCGAGCTCGGCGGCAAGAGCCCGCTCGTCGTCCTCGACGACGCCGACCTCGACCTGGCCGTGGACCTCGCCGTCGAGCAGTTCGACAACAGCGGCCAGGTCTGCCTGGCCGCCGTCCGGCTCCTCGTGCACTCCAGCCTCGAGGACGCCTTCCTCGAGAAGTTCCTCGCGAAGGCCGGGCGGATCCGGCAGGGCGACCCGCGCGACGAGGCGACCGACATCGGGCCGCTCATCTCGCGCCGGCACTTCGAGCGGGTCAGCGGCTTCGTCGAGCGTGCGGTCGCCGACGGGGCGACGACGCTGCTCGGCGGCGGCCCGAACACCGACCTCGGCGGCCTCTACTTCCGCCCCACGGTGTTCCGGGACGCCCCGGGCGACAGCGAGATCCTCTGCGAGGAGGTCTTCGGCCCGGTGCTGACGTTCCAGACGTTCGACACCGACGAGCAGGCGGTCGCGATGGCCAACGCGACCGACTACGGCCTGGCCGCCACCCTGGTCACGGGCGACCCGCAGCGCGCCGAGCGCGTCGCGGCCCGGCTGTCCGCCGGCAC
>JBQGCR010000446.1:0-1862 GCA_052038585.1 Kineosporiaceae bacterium | reverse complement strand
TTCCACACCGCCGCCGACGGGGTCGTCCACCTCGACTCCTCGGCGCTGACCTTCGACCAGACCGTCGAGGCGGTCCTCGCGATCGTGGCCGGCGGCAGCGCCACCGACCTGCGCGAGGCCGTCCCGACCGGGAGAGGACTGCCCACGTGAGCACCACCGACCTGCCCGGCGACCCCGACGCCTCCGCGGAGGCGTTCGAGGGCGACGACGTCGCCGTCGAGCTGCCCGAGGACGACGGCGGCGAGGTCGCCCGCGCGCTGCGCGCGGGGCTGACCGACTACGACCTGTCCGAGGAGGACCTCGCCCTCCTCGAGGCGCAGGAGGGCGGCGCGGACGACGACGCCCTCGCCGGGCCCAAGCCGGTGCTGGCGATCGTCGGCCGGCCGAACGTCGGCAAGTCGACCCTCGTCAACCGGATCCTCGGGCGCCGGGAGGCCGTCGTCCAGGACGTCCCCGGGGTCACCCGTGACCGCGTCACGTACGAGGCGGAGTGGGCGGGGCGCGACTTCGTCGTCGTCGACACCGGCGGCTGGGAGCGCGACGTCCGCGGGCTCAACCTCCGGGTCGCCGAGCAGGCGGAGATCGCCGTCGAGCTCGCCGACGCCGTCCTCTTCGTCGTCGACGCCACCGTCGGCGCGACCGACACCGACGAGCAGCTCGTCCGGGTGCTGCGCCGCTCCGGCAAGCCGGTGATCCTCGCCGCGAACAAGGTCGACGACCAGCGCGGCGAGATCGAGGCGACGTCGCTGTGGAGCATGGGGCTCGGCGAGCCGTACCCGGTCTCGGCGCTGCACGGCCGCGGGTCGGGCGACCTGCTCGACGCGTGCCTCGCGGCGCTGCCGCCGGTCTCCGCGGTCGGCGGGCCGTCCGTGCCGGGGCTGCGCCGGGTGGCGCTCGTCGGCCGGCCGAACGTCGGCAAGTCGAGCCTGCTCAACAGCCTCGCCGGCAGCGAGCGCGTCGTCGTCGACGACGTCGCGGGCACCACGCGCGACCCGGTCGACGAGATCGTGACGATCAAGGGCGTGCCGTGGCGGTTCGTCGACACGGCCGGCATCCGGCGCCGGGTGCACCAGACGTCCGGGGCGGACTTCTACGCCTCGCTGCGCACGCAGGCGGCGCTGGAGAAGGCCGAGGTCGCCGTCGTCCTCCTCGACGGCGGCGAGCCGCTCACCGAGCAGGACACCCGGGTCATCCAGATGGTCGTCGACGCCGGTCGGGCGCTCGTCCTCGCCTACAACAAGTGGGACCTCGTCGACGAGGAGCGCCGCCGCTACCTCGAGCGCGAGTACGAGCTCGACCTCAACCAGGTGCAGTGGGCGCCGCGGGTCAACATCTCGGCCCGGACGAAGCGGCACGTCGAGCGGCTCGTCCCGGCGCTGGAGACCTCGCTGGAGTCGTGGGGGACGCGCGTGCCGACCGCGCGGCTCAACCAGCTCCTCGCCGAGGTCGTCGCCGCCCACCCGCACCCGGTCCGGGGCGGCAAGCAGCCGCGGATCCTCTTCGGGACGCAGGCCTCGACGAAGCCGCCGCGGTTCGTCCTGTTCACCAGCGGCTTCCTCGAGGCGGGCTACCGCCGCTTCGTCGAGCGCCGCCTGCGCGAGACGTTCGGCTTCGTGGGGACGCCGATCGAGGTCTCGGTCCGGGCCCGGGAGACGCGCAAGCGCACCGTCCGCCGGTGAGGCGGGCGGCGGGCCGGAGCCCGGCACGCGTGGGGTAGGATCGTCGTCGGCCCGCAGGGTTCTCCCTGCGGTCCACGGGCTGTGGCGCAGCTTGGTAGCGCACTTGACTGGGGGTCAAGGGGTCGCAGGTTCAAATCCTGTCAGCCCGACGTACACGAAGGGTCCGGACCGTCAGGTCCGGAC
>JBQGCR010000445.1:0-8857 GCA_052038585.1 Kineosporiaceae bacterium | reverse complement strand
GGCGCGCGAGGTGCTCGAGGGGCTGCCGCCGGGCTCGGTCCGCGACCTCGCCGTGCACGGCGCGGTCCTCGCGACGACGCGGGACCCGCAGCAGGGCCTCGCGCTGCTCGCCCAGGAGCGGCAGCGCCGGCCGGACGACGTCGACGTCGCCGCCCTCGCCGCCCTGACCTTCCTCGTCCGGCAGGACTGGGCGGCCCTGCTCGCGCAGGTCGAGGGACCGGACGGCGACGTCGTCCCCGAGCCCGTCCTGCGGCGCGCGGCAGAGGTCGCCGAGGCGGTCGGGCGCCCCGACGTCGTCGAGCGCCTCCGGGCGGCGAGGGAGCGCTGAGCGGACGCCCCGGCCCCGTGACGGCACGGTGCGCTGATCATCAGCGAGCGCTGCGTGACGGTTCTGGCCCCTGCAGGGGGTTCAGTTCTTCGTTGTGAGTGACGACAGGTCACACTGGCTTGCACAGAAGCCTTCGGGTAGGTGAAGGTCGGTCTCGATCCGCCGCGGGACCGGGCGGGTCGGAGCCGGGAACGGCCCCGTTCGGATCGTCGGCAGTCACGCAGACCGCGCAGATCGACCTCGCGCATCGAGTGGAGTGAACGATGGACAACCTCGCGACCGTCACGCCGGACGCTCCTGTCGAGGAGATCTTCGACACCGCGATGCGCGGCTACAACCGCCTCCAGGTCGAGGAGTACGTCGGCGGTCTGCGCGAGGAGACGCGCATGCTCCGCGCGGAGCTCGCGCAGGTGCGCAAGGAGCTGTCCGCGACGAAGGAGGAGCTCGCCGCCGCGCAGGCCGCGGCCGCCGCCCGTCCCGCCGCCTCCACCACCGCCGCGGAGCCCGCCCCGGCCGTCGCCCCCCAGGCCCCCGCGGCCCCGGCGACCAAGGCCGACAGCTACACCGAGGTCAGCGAGCGCATGGCGACGATCCTGTCGCTGGCCGTCGAGGAGGCCGAGAACGAGAAGGCCCGGGCGCGCGAGAGCGCCGCCGCGGTCCTCGCGCAGGCCCGCAACGAGGCCGCCGCGCTCGAGGCCGGCTCCCGGGAGAAGTCCGACAAGCTTCTCGCGGCCGCCAAGGAGAAGGCGGCGGGGATCCTGTCCGACGCCAAGAACGAGGCCGAGGAGTCCGTGCGCGCCGCGCACGAGGAGGCCGAGGCCCTCGTCACCGCCGCCGAGCGCGAGTCCGGCGACACGATGACCAAGGCACGCGCCGAGGCGCACCGCATCGAGGAGTCCGCGCGCGCCCTCGCGGAGCGGCTGCTCACCGAGTCCCGCCAGCAGGCCACGGCCCTGCTCGAGGACTCCGAGCGGCGCACCGCGCAGATCACCGCGGTCCAGAACGAGCGGCTCACCTCGCTGCTGTCCGTCCACGAGGACACCGTGGGCCGCCTCCTTGCCGTCCGGGAGGCCATCGGCTCGCTGCTCGACGCCGAGCAGTCCGCCGGTCCGGTCGACGCCACGGTCGACCCCGAGCCGGCCCCGGGCCCGCGCCCGGTCGGCCTGGTCCCCGGCGTCCCCCCGACGCCCGCCCCGGCCCCCGAGCAGGCGCCCGCCCAGCCCGTCGCCCAGCCCGTCGCCCAGCCCGTGCAGCCCTCGGCCCCCGCCCAGGCGGCGCAGCCGCAGGCCGAGCAGGTCGTCGAGCAGCCCGCGGAGGCGCAGACCCAGGCGCAGGCGCCCGCCCCGGCCAACGGTCAGGTCGCCGGTCAGGAGTCGCTCGACGACCTCGTCGCCGAGGCCGCCGCCGCGGTGCCCGACGCGGGCGCCGACCAGCCGGCCGACGTCCCCGCCGCGACCGTCGAGGACACGACGACGGTCGACAGCCGCGCCTGAGCCCGAGCGACGCCCCCCTGACCCTCTCGGGTCCGGGGGGCGGTAGCGTCGTCGGATGTCCAGCGACCCCACCGCCGTCCCCGCCGCCCCCGGCCCGGACCAGCGCGTCGAGATCAGCCTGCCCGACTCCGCGCTGCCCGGGGTCTACGCCGACCTCGTCGGCGTCTGGCACACCAACGAGACGTTCGTGCTCGACTTCAGCGCGCTCGTCGAGCCGCCGCGCGTGGCCGACGGGCCCGGCGGGCCGGCCGTCGTCCAGCGGGCCCAGGTCGTCTCTCGGGTCCGGATCCCGCCCGGCCAGGTCTTCGAGATCATGCGGGCGCTGGAGCAGCAGCTCACCGCGTGGGAGACCGAGTCGGGCCAGCGTCGCACCCCGCCGCCCGCCTGACGCCCGCCGGACGCACGGCGGCCCGGCGCGGGGGACACTGTGCGGGTGCGGATGGTGGCCACGGACCTCGACGGGACGATCGTGCCCGCCGGCGGGACGATCTCGGACCGGACGGTCGCCGTGCTCGCCGAGTGCGAGCGGCGCGGCGTCGACGTCGTCTTCGTCACCGGCCGGCCGACGCGCTGGCTCAAGCCCGTCGCCGAGCAGACCCGGCACACCGGCCTGGCGGTCTGCGCGAACGGTGCGGCGGTCTACGACCTGCACACCGAGCAGGTCGTCGAGGCGCACGGCCTGTCCGCGGACGCCGTCCTCGACGTCACCGAGCGGTTGCGCGGCGCCCTGCCCGGCGCCGCGTTCGCCCTCGAGACGGTCGACGGCTACCGCCGCGAGCCGGGGTTCATGCCGCGGCACGAGGCGGCCCGGCTCGCGCCGACCGGCACGCTCGACGAGCTCGTCGCCGACGACCCCGTCGTCCTGAAGATCCTCTGCCGGGACGAGACCCGCACCGCCGACGCCCTGCTCGCGACGGCCCGGGACCTGCTCGGCGGCATCGCCGAGCCGGTCCACTCCGATCCAGCCGGGCACCTGCTCGAGGTCGCGGCGGCCGGGGTGAGCAAGGCGACGACGCTCGCGCGCCTCGCCGCCGAGCGCGGCATCGACCCCGGCGACGTCGTCGCCTTCGGCGACATGCCCAACGACGTGCCGATGCTGCGCTGGGCCGGACGGTCCTGGGCGATGGCGGGCGGCCACCCCGAGGCGATCGCGGCGGCCGGCGCCGTCGCCCCGCCGTGCGTCGAGGACGGCGTGGCCCGGGTCGTCGAGGAGCTCCTGCGCGAGGCGGGTCGCGCCGCTCAGGCGGACGCGCGGACCTGAGCCCGGCCGACCGCGGCCCGGGCCGCCTCGACGGCGCGCCGGACGGCGTCCCGACCGCCCTCGCGGCCCTGCTCCACCTCGACGCGGAGCATCGTCGCCGCCTCGCACGCCTGGGCGCAGGCCGTGGCGGCGCGGGACAGGTCGCGGTGGACGTCGAGCCAGCGGCCGCCGTCACCCCCCGGCACGTCGAGCCCGGTGCTCGGGGCGGCCGTCTGCGCCGTGACGCACAGGGCGCGGACGTCGTCCCGCGCGCCCTCGAGGTCGGCGCGCAGCGACGCGAGCAGGCCCGTCGTCGGCGCGGGCGCGTCGAGCCCGGCGACGGCGGCCTCGATCGCCGCGAACCGCTCGACGCTGCGCCCGAAGCGGTCGTGCGCGCGCCGCCAGACGCCCTCGCCGAGCGGGTCGGCCCGGCGGGCGCCGGGCGGCAGGAGGCGCTGGAGGCGCTGCTGCCAGCTCACCGGCTACAGGTACTGGCCGGTGCCCTGCCCGCCGTCGGTCTGCGGCGGCATCCCGGGCCGCCCGCCAGGGACGCCGGGCCCGCCCGGGCCGGGCATCGGGCCGCCGCCGGGCAGCGCCCGGCGCATCTGCTCGAGCTGGGCGCGGGCGGCCATCTGCTGGGCGAACAGCGCGGTCTGGATGCCGTGGAACAGGCCCTCGAGCCAGCCGACGAGCTGGGCCTGGGCGATCCGCAGCTCGGCGTCGCTCGGGGTCGAGGCCTCGTCGAACGGCAGCGCGATCCGGCGGAGCTCGTCGACGAGCTCGGGGGCCAGACCGTCCTCGAGCTCGCGCAGCGACCGCTCGTGGATCGCCGCGAGGCGCGCGCGCCCGGCCTCGTCGAGCGGGGCGCTGCGGACCTCCTCGAGCAGCTGCTTGATCATGCTGCCGATCCGCATGACCTTCGCCGGCTCCTCGACGAGGACGGCGGGGTTGGACTCCTCCTGGGCCTCGCCGGCGACGGCCATCCCCTCGGGGGTGACGACGAGGACGCGGTCGCTGCGCCCGTCCCGCTCCTGCTGGGCGTCGGGGGTGGTCTGGGGGTCGAGGGCGTCGTCGCCGGGAGTCATGGTCACCTCCCTATGGTGCCCCGCCCCCCGCGGGCATGCGCACCGTCCCCCGGTCGCCGCACGGAGTCGTCCGGCCACCCGTTCGAGGCTGCCGTCCGTGAGCGAGGTCACGTACCCTGCTCGGGTGGCCCAGGTCGACGGGGATGCCTCGAGAGCGCTGCTCGGCGCGCACGAGCAGTTCCTCGCCGCGCCCGACGCGCCCCTGCCGGACAGCCTCGTCCGCTCCGTCGTCGCCCAGTCGTGGCGGCGCTCCCTCGAGGCCGGCGTCGACCCGGAGGCCCCGGCGCCCCTCGCGCTCGACGCCGACGCCCTCGCCGCCTACCGCGCGACCCACCCGCTCGCCCCGCTCATGCCGCTCGTGCGCGACCTGCTCGCCGAGGACGCCGACGAGGCCGGCCACATCGTCGCCGTCGGCGACGCGACCGGCCGGCTGCTGTGGGTCGAGGGCCACCACGGCCTGCGGACGCTCGCCGAGCGGATGCACTTCGTCGCCGGCGCCCTGTGGAGCGAGGACGGCGCCGGCACCAACGCGCCCGGCACCGCGCTCGCGCTGAACAGCGCCGTCCAGATCCGCTCCGGGGAGCACTTCGGCGTCGAGGCGCACCGCTGGTCCTGCGTCGCGGCGCCCGTTCGGGACCCACTCACCGGGGGGCTGCTCGGCGTCGTCGACCTCACCGGCGGGGACGACGTCAGCGGTCCCCGGGCCCTCGCGCTCGTCCGGGCCTGCGCCGCGGCGATGGAGTCCCAGCTCCTCGTCGCCGGCCGCGACCAGGCTCGCGCCCTGCGCCCCCGGGCGGCGGCGCGGCGGCCCGCGCACGTCGTCGTCCAGCCCCGGGCGGTGCTCTCGCTGCTCGGCGGCGACGTCGGCACGCTCGAGCTCCACGAGAGCGACGGCGCCGCCCGCGCCGTCACGCTGAGCCGCCGGCACACCGAGATCGTCTGGCTCCTCGCGCTCGCCGCCCGGCGCGGCGGCGGCCTCACCGTCCAGGCCCTCGACGCGGCGCTGCACGAGAGCGGCGAGCACCTCGTCACGGTGCGCGCCGAGGTCGCCCGGCTGCGGCGCGTGCTCGGCGAGGTCGGCGGCACCGAGGTGCTCGCCTCGCGGCCGTACCGGCTCGCCGTCGAGGTGGACACCGACGTCGACGTCGTCCGCCGCCACCTCGCCCGCGGCGCCGTGCTCAAGGCGCTCGACGTCTTCACCGGCCCGCCGGTGCCCGGCTCCGCCGCGCCCGGCGTCGTCGCCGCCCGCGACGAGCTCGTCGCCGAGGTCCGCGAGGCCGTCCTGCGCTCGCGCAGCGCGACGGCCCTCGAACGCTGGACGGCGCTCGAGTGCGGGCACGACGACGCCCAGGCCTGGGAGCTGCTCGACCAGGTGCTGCCGTACGGCAGCCCGCGCAGGGCGGCTGCCCGTGCGCACCGCCGTCGCCTGCTGGCCTGAGCGGTCCGCCGGCCGCGGTGTGACGGCGGCCACGCGCGTGCAACGTGGTTGCAACCTCCTGCGACCTAGGTTCCTCCGCATCGAGGCGGCTCGTCGGAGAGCCGCCGCCGGCCCCCTGAGCCAGGCAGGGCCGGACCCGACGTCGGAGGTATCCATGACCGTCTACGCCGCGCCCGGCCAGCCCGGGAGCCCCACCACCTACGCGTCCCGGTACGACAACTGGATCGGCGGGGAGCGTGTCGCCCCGGTCAAGGGCCAGTACTTCGAGAACGTCTCCCCGGTCACCGGCAAGGTGTTCTGCGAGGTCGCCCGGTCCACGGCCGAGGACGTCGAGCTGGCGCTCGACGCCGCCCACGCCGCCGCCCCCGCCTGGGGCCGGACGTCGGCGACCGAGCGCAGCAACATCCTCCTGCGCATCGCCGACCGGATGGAGCAGAACCTCGAGGCGCTCGCCGTCGCCGAGTCGTGGGAGAACGGCAAGCCGGTCCGCGAGACCCTCGCCGCCGACATCCCGCTCGCGATCGACCACTTCCGCTACTTCGCCGGGGCCCTCCGCGCGCAGGAGGGGACGATCTCGCAGATCGACGACGACACCGTCGCCTACCACTTCCACGAGCCGCTCGGCGTCGTCGGCCAGATCATCCCGTGGAACTTCCCGATCCTCATGGCGGTCTGGAAGCTCGCCCCGGCGCTCGCCGGCGGCAACGCCGTCGTCCTCAAGCCGGCCGAGCAGACCCCGGCGTCGATCATGTACCTCGTCGACCTCGTCGCCGACCTGCTGCCGCCGGGCGTGCTCAACGTCGTCAACGGCTTCGGCATCGAGGCGGGCAAGCCGCTCGCGTCGTCGTCGCGGATCCGCAAGATCGCCTTCACGGGCGAGACGACGACCGGCCGCCTGATCATGCAGTACGCGTCGCAGAACCTCATCCCGGTGACGCTCGAGCTCGGCGGCAAGAGCCCGAACATCTTCTTCGGCGACGTCGCGGCGGCGGACGACGACTTCTACGACAAGGCCCTCGAGGGCTTCACGATGTTCGCGCTCAACCAGGGCGAGGTCTGCACCTGCCCGAGCCGCGCGCTCATCCAGGACTCGATCTACGACCGCTTCCTCGGCGACGCCGTGGCCCGCACCAAGCTCGTCAAGCAGGGCAACCCGCTCGACACCGACACGATGATCGGCGCGCAGGCGAGCAACGACCAGCTCGAGAAGATCCTGTCCTACATCGAGATCGGCAAGGCCGAGGGCGCCAAGGTGCTCACCGGCGGCGAGCGCGCGCACCTCGACGGCGACCTCGCGGACGGCTACTACGTCACCCCGACCGTCTTCGAGGGCGACAACTCGATGCGGATCTTCCAGGAGGAGATCTTCGGCCCCGTCGTCTCGGTGACCCGGTTCTCCGACTTCGACGACGCCATGCGGATCGCCAACGACACGCTCTACGGCCTCGGCGCCGGCGTGTGGAGCCGCGACTCGAACACCCTCTTCCGCGCGGGCCGCACGATCGAGGCCGGCCGGGTGTGGACGAACTGCTACCACGCCTACCCCGCGCACGCGGCGTTCGGCGGCTACAAGGGCTCCGGCATCGGCCGCGAGACCCACCACATGATGCTCGAGCACTACCAGCAGACGAAGAACCTCCTCGTCAGCTACTCGCCGAAGAAGCTCGGCTTCTTCTGACAGGCGACGCACCGACCCCGCAGCGGGCGCCCGGCCGTGACCACGACCTCGGCCGGGCGTCCGCTGCGGCGCATCCGCCTGCAGCACACCGACATCGAGGAAGGACCACGATGGACGACGACGTCCGCCCCTCCCGGGTCGCGGTGACCGACGCCGCGGCCGACCTGCTCGCCGAGCTCATGGCCGAGCACGGCCCGGTCATGTTCCACCAGTCCGGCGGGTGCTGCGACGGCAGCGCCCCGATGTGCTACCCCGAGGGCGAGTTCCTCACCGGCGACAGCGACCAGCACGTCGGCGACCTCGCCGTCCCCACCCGCGACGGCGTGACGACCGTGCCGGTGTGGATGTCCAAGGCGCAGTACGAGTACTGGAAGCACACCCACCTGACGATCGACGTCGTCCCCGGCCGCGGCGCCGGGTTCAGCCTCGAGGCGCCGACGGGCCGCCGGTTCCTCCTGCGGTCCCGGCTGCTCACCGAGCCCGAGCTCGTCGCGCTGGGCGAGCTCGACGGCTGAGCCGCCCCTGACCGCGGGTCGTAGGCTGCGCCCGTGACGTACGACGTCGAGCGCATCCGCTCCAGCTACCCCGCCCTGTCCGACGGCTGGGCCTACCTCGACGGCGCCGCGGGCACCCAGGTGCCGCGGGCCGTCATCGAGGCCGAGGCCGCGGCCTACGCCGCGGGGATCGGCAACCACGGCGGGTTCTTCGCCGCCTCGCACCGGTCCGACGCGCTGACGCAGGCCGCGCGCGAGGCCGTCGTCGACCTCGTCGGCGCCCCGCACGGCCCCGACTCGGTCGTCCTCGGGCCGAGCACGACGGCGCTGGCCTACCGTGCGGCCGAGGGGATGAGCCGGCACTGGCGCGAGGGCGACGAGATCGTCCTCACCCGGCTCGACCACGACTCGAACGTCCGGCCCTGGGTGCAGGCGGCCGCGCGGACCGGCGTCACCGTCCGCTGGGCGGACCCGGTGCAGCCGAGCCTCGACCTGCCCGTCGAGGCGGTGACCTCGCAGATCACCGCCCGGACCCGACTCGTCGCGGTCACGGCCGCGAGCAACGTCGTCGGCACCCGGCCGGACGTCCGGGCGGTCGCCGACGCCGCCCACGCCGTCGGCGCCCTCGTCCAGGTGGACGGCGTCCACGCGACGCCGCACCACCCCGTCGACCTCGCAGCGCTCGGCGCGGACGTGTACTGCACGAGCGCCTACAAGTGGTCCGGACCGCACCTGGCGGCCCTCGTCGCCGATCCCGCTCTCCTGGAGCGCATCGCGCCGGACAAGCTCGACTCGGTCGACCCCGCCGTGCCGGGCCGCTGGGAGCGCGGGACGTCGCCGTTCGCCCAGCACGCCGGGCTCGCCGCGGCCGTCGACCACCTCGCCGGCCTCGCCCCCGGTGACCCGGACGCCCCGCGGCGGCAGCGCGTCCTCGCCTCCATGGCCGCGGTCGAGGCGCACGAGGCGGGGCTGCTCGACCGGCTCGTCAGCGGCCTCGCGGCGCTCGACCACGTGACCCGGGTCGGCGCGCCGTCGCGGCAGGCCCCGACGGTGTGGTTCCGGGTGGCCGGCCTGCACCCGGACGAGGTGGCGCGCGCCGCG
>JBQGCR010000444.1:0-8112 GCA_052038585.1 Kineosporiaceae bacterium | reverse complement strand
GGCCGACGCGGTGGTCGCCGGGGCGCTCGACGCCGCGGGACCCGGTGTCGCGCAGTACTTCGCCGACCTCAAGCGCGCCGAGTTCTTCGAGTGGCACTCCCAGGTCTCGGCCTGGGAGGTCGACCGCTACGTCACCGCCTTTTGACAGAGAGGATCCGCTGCCATGTGCGGCATCGTCGGGCTCCACCTGAGGGAGCCGTCCCTGCACCCCCGGCTCGGCGAGCTCCTCGCCGGCATGATGACCCAGCTCGGCGAGCGCGGCCCGGACTCCTCGGGCGTCGCCGTCTACGGCGACCCGACGTGGTCCCCGGCGGGCCGCGCGACGGTCACGCTGCTGCCGGGCGGCGCGCCGGCGGACGACGTCGCCACCGCTGTGCGGCAGGCGGTTCCGGACGCCGTCGTCGTCCCGGCCGGCCAGACGCTCGTCGTCCACGCGGCCCTCGACGTCGACGCGCTCCTCGCGCCCGGCGGGGCCGCGGCCCCCGGCGGCACGGTCATCGGCTTCGGCGACGAGGTCGCCGTGCTCAAGGGCGTGGGGCCGGCGGCGGCGCTCGCCGCCGAGTGGGGGCTCGCCCGGGCGTCCGGCTACCAGGGCGTCGCCCACACCCGGATGGCGACCGAGTCCGCCGTGACGACGGCGGGCAGCCACCCGTTCTCCGTCGGGGCGGACCAGTGCCTCGTGCACAACGGCTCCTTCTCCAACCACGCGACGGTGCGGCGCGAGCTGCGCGCGGCCGGGGTGCGGTTCGACAGCGAGAACGACTCCGAGGTCGGCGCCCGGTTCGTCGCCGCGCGGCTCGCCGAGGGCTACGACCTGGAGAAGGCGCTGCACCTGCTCGGCGAGCGCCTCGACGGGTTCTACACCCTCCTCGTCTCGACGCGCGACAGCTTCGCCGTCGTCCGCGACCCGATCGCCTGCAAACCGGCCGTGGTCGCCGAGACCGGCGCGTGGGTGGCCATGGCGTCGGAGTACCGCGCGCTCGCCGGCCTGCCCGGGGTCGAGCGCGCCCGCATCTTCGAGCCCGAGCCGGGGGAGGTCTACGCATGGCAGCGCTGACGACGACGCAGCCGACGACGCCGCAGCCGACGACGCAGGCGACGACGACGCGGGTCGTCGACCTCGCGACCTCGACGGTCCGCGAGCTCAACGCGGCGCTCCACGCGCCGGACGCGGCGGACACCCCGGTGTGGCGGGTGCTCAACCCGCAGGGGCAGCACAACCTCGCCGTCGGGCTGACCGCCCCGGTGAGCGTCGACGTCGAGGGGCACGCCGGCTACTACTGCGCCGGGATGAACGCCGAGGCGACCGTCACCGTGCACGGCGCCGCCGGAGTCGGTGTCGCCGAGAACATGATGAGCGGCCTGGTGCGGGTGCGCGGCGACGCGTCGCAGTCCGCGGCGGCGACCGCGCACGGCGGCCTGCTCGTCGTCGAGGGCTCCGCCGCGGCGCGGTGCGCCATCTCGCTCAAGGGTGCCGACGTCGTCGTCGGCGGGGACGTCGGGCACATGAGCGCCTTCATGGCGCAGGCCGGCCGGCTCGTCGTCTGCGGCGACGCGGGCGACCACCTCGGCGACTCGGTCTACGAGGCGCGGATCTACGTCGCCGGGTCCGTGCGCAGCCTCGGCGCCGACTGCGTCGAGAAGGAGGTCCGCGCCGAGCACCTCGCCGAGCTCGCGGAACTGCTCGCCGCGGCCGGGATCGACGCCGACCCGGCGTCCTTCCGGCGGTACGGCTCCGCCCGCACCCTCTACACCTTCCACGTCGACAACGCGTCGGTCTACTGAGAACGTCTGCGAGGCAACCGATCCCATGACACCCGACCCCGCCCTGCGCGAGTCCGCGACCTTCGACCGGGCGACGATCGCCGACATCCAGCGCGCGGCGCGGACCGGCATCTACGGCATCCGCGGCGGCGGCTCCAAGCGCCGCCTGCCGCACTTCGACGACCTGCTCTTCCTCGGGGCGAGCATGTCCCGCTACCCGCTCGAGGGCTACCGGGAGAGGTGCGCGACCGACGTCGTCCTCGGCGGCCGGTTCGCGAAGCACCCGCTGCACCTCGCGACACCCGTGACGATCGCCGGCATGAGCTTCGGCGCGCTCTCCGGCGCGGCCAAGGAGGCGCTCGGCCGCGGCGCGAGCGAGGTCGGGACGTCGACGACGACCGGCGACGGCGGCATGACGCCCGAGGAGCGCGGGCAGTCCAAGCACCTCGTCTACCAGTACCTGCCGTCCCGGTACGGGATGAACCCCGAGCACCTGCGGATGGCCGACGCGATCGAGGTGGTCCTCGGCCAGGGCGCCAAGCCCGGCGGCGGCGGGATGCTGCTCGGGCAGAAGGTCACCGAGCGGGTCGCGGGGATGCGGACCCTGCCCGTCGGCGTCGACCAGCGCAGCGCGTGCCGGCACCCGGACTGGACCGGCCCGGACGACCTCGAGATCAAGATCCGCGAGCTGCGCGAGATCACGGACTGGGAGAAGCCGGTCTACGTGAAGATCGGGGCGAGCCGGCCGTACTACGACGTCAAGCTCGCCATCAAGGCCGGCGCCGACGTCGTCGTCCTCGACGGCATGCAGGGCGGGACGGCCGCGACCCAGGACGTCTTCATCGAGCACGTCGGCATCCCGACCCTCGCCGCGATCCCGTCGGCGGTGCAGGGCCTGCAGGAGGAGGGCATGCACCGCACCGTGCAGCTCGTCGTCTCCGGCGGGATCCGCACCGGGGCGGACGTCGCCAAGTGCCTCGCCCTCGGCGCGGACGCCGTCGCGATCGGCACGGCGGCGCTCATCGCCCTGGGCGACAACAGCCCCCACCTCGACGACGAGTACCGCGCCCTCGGCTCCGCGGCCGGCTACTACGACCAGTGGCAGGCCGGGCAGGACCCCGCGGGCATCACGACGCAGGACCCCGAGCTCGCCGCGCGGCTGGACCCGGTGCTCGCCGGGCGGCGCCTGGCGAACTACCTGCGGGTGCTGACGATGGAGGCGCAGGTCATCGCCCGCGCCTGCGGGAAGGCGCACCTGCACAACCTCGAGCCGGAGGACCTCGTCGCGCTCACCGTCGAGGCGGCGGCGATGGCGCGGGTGCCGCTCGCCGGGACCTCGTGGGTGCCCGGCGTGGGCACGGTGACGGGCTGGTGAGCATGCCCGTCACCCAGGGCCGGCTGTCCGCGGAGGTCGTCGTCGTCGGCGGGGGCATCGAGGGCTGCGCGGCGGCGTGGCAGCTCGGGCTCCTCGGCGTGCGGGACGTCCTCGTGCTCGAGCGGGACACCGTGGCCTCCGGCGGCACGGGCAAGTCCAGCGGCGTCGTCCGCTGCCACTACGGCGTCCGGTCGCTCGCGGCGATGGCCTGGCGCAGCCTCGAGGTCTTCGAGCGGGCGCTCGACCTGTTCGACGACGACCTCGGGTTCCGGCAGTGCGGCTACGTCGTCGGGGTCGGGCCGGACGACGTCTCTGCGCTCCGCGCGAACCTCGCGACGCAGCGCGAGGTCGGGGTCGAGGTGGAGGAGGTCGACCACGGCACGGTCGCGGCGATGTGGCCCGCAGCCCGGCTCGACGACGTCGCGGCGTTCGGGTTCGAGCCGCGCGGCGGGTACGCCGACGCCTACCGGGCGGCGATGGCGTTCGCGGCCGCGGCCCGGCGCGGGGGAGCGCGGGTGCTGCAGCGCACGCCGGTCGCGTCGGTGCTCGTCGAGGGCGGGCGCGCCGTCGGCGTCCGCCTCGCCGACGGGTCCCGGGTGGACGCGGGCGCCGTCGTCGTCGCCGCCGGGCCCTGGTCGGTGCCGCTGCTCGCCGAGCACGGCGTCGACGTGCCGCTGCGGATCCACCGGGGCGAGAAGGTGCTCCTCGACCCGGGGACCGACCTCGGGGACGTGCCCGTGCTCTCCGACCTCGTCACGCTGCAGTACCTGCGCGCCGAGCCCGGCGGGCAGCTGCTCTTCGGCGACAGCGACCTGTCGGTGCTCCAGGACGCCGACCCGGACGACTACCCGAACCGCGCCGGTGACGCGTTCCTCGAGGTCGCCGCGACGAAGGTCGGGCACCGGTTCCCCGGCCTGCCGGACGTGCGCGTCGCCAGCACGTACGCCGGCTGCTACGACTGCACGCCGGATTTCAACCCGGTCGTCTCGCTGACCGGCGTCGAGAACCTCGTCGCCGCAACGGGTTTCAGCGGCCACGGATTCAAGATCTCGCCCGCGGTGGGCCGGCTCGTCGCGGACCTCGTCGTCCACGGCAAGAGCTCGGACCCCGACGTTCCGGAGGAGGACTTCCGGCTGTCCCGCTTCGCCGAGGGCGCCCTGCTCACGAGCCCGCACCCGTACACGGGGGCCGGTCAGCTCCGATGAGGGGCGGGTAGGGTCGCCGTGTCGCCGACCGGAAGGACCGCCGTGCCCGAGCTCGTCTACTTCGTCGCCGTCTCCCTCGACGGCCGGATCGCCGGGCCCGGGGACGACTGGAGCGCCTTCCCGCAGACCGGTGACCACCTCGAGTGGATCGTGGCCGACTACCCCGAGACCCTGCCGGTGTTCGCGCACGAGGCGATGGGCGTGACGGTGACGAACCGGCGCTTCACGTCCGTCGTCATGGGCTGGCAGACCTACGCCGTCGGCTTCCCGGCGGGCGTCACCGACCCGTACCCGCACCTGGAGCAGGTCGTCGCGACCCGCACTCACGGCCCTGACGACGTCCCCAACGGCGCGCCCGCCGGCGTCACCTTCACCGACGACCCTCTCGCGCACGTCCGCCGGCTCACGGCGGGGGACGGCACCGGCGTGTGGCTGTGCGGCGGCGGTTCGCTCGCGACCGCCCTGGCCGACGAGATCGACCGGCTCGTGCTCAAGGTGCAGCCGGTCGTCCTCGGCGACGGGACACCGCTGTTCGCGCCGCCGTACCGGCCGGCGGCGTGGGAGCCGGTGCGACGCACGCCGTTCGAGTCCGGCGTCGTCGTCAGCGAGTACGTCCGGCGCCGTCCCGAGCCGGCCTAGGACCCCGGCGGCGTCGTCGTCGGGCTGACGAACAGCGTCGCCCCGGCGTAGCTCACGCCGTCGACGGCCGGCCCGCCGACGACCGTCGCCGTCCCGAGCGTCGTCCCGTCGAACGGCGCCTGCCACAGCGTGCCGTCGGTGAGCGACCAGTAGAGGGTGCCGGCGGCCCACGTCACGGCGCGCGCCTTGACCGGCAGCCGCGCCGCGACGACGGGCACCGGGTGGCTCGTGCCGCTGCCCGGCTCGAAGAGCCGGTACTTGAGCGTGCCCGGTGTCGTCCCGAAGCCGGGCCGCAGGTAGTACAGCCGGCCGTCGAGCCAGAACATGCCCGTGGCGGAGACCATCTCCGTGGCCAGTCCGGACTCCTTGCCGAGGTAGGTCTGGCCGGGGCGCACCCCGGTGAGCACCGCGTCCCAGCGGGGGTCGCTGTACGGGTGGAGGACGGTGTCGGGGCCTGGCGTCGCCCCGTCCCAGGAGCGGCGGTGGAGCGAGCCGTCGGCGGCGACGGTGAACAGGTCCGGCCCGATGACCGTCGCGCCCCGGGTCGCGCCGAGGGGCTCGATCGTCAGCGGCGTGTCCACCGGGCCCAGGCCGGTCGGGGTGAGGACGCGCCGCGTGAGGACCGCGCCGGTCGGGTCGAGCGCGACGAGGTGGCCGGGCAGCGCCGGCGGCGTCGTCGGGGTGAGCAGCCGACCGCCCGCGAGCGGGAAGCGCGCGAGCCGGTAGGTGCGGTGCTCGCGGTTGCCCACCCAGTCGGTGTCGGTGCCGAGGAGGAGCTCGGAGTCGGTGGCGAGCAGGGCGAACACGCCCTTGTCCCGCGGGTGCCGGCCCGGGTTCCACGGCAGGGGCAGGCCGGTGTCCGGGTCGAGCGCCACGATGCCCGGGCGGGCGACGGCGCCGCCGCCGGCGATGTCGACGACCTTGACGTTGTTGAACCAGCGGAAGTGGCCGCCGGCGTAGATCGCGTCGTCCGTCGCCTCGACGGTGTAGATCGAGTCGCCGCCCGTGCTCGCGATCCAGCGCGGCTGGACCGCGGGACCGGACAGGCCCGCGTCGAACCGGACGACGGCGTCGCACGCCTCGCGGTTGCTGCCTCCGGTGGAGCCGACGACGAAGTAGGACCCGTCCGGCGCCCAGTCGACGTCGCGGACCCAGCTGTCCGCGACGCGCGGGTAGCAGGGGTCGGTGAAGTACGGGGTCGTCCAGTCGTGGCGGACGGCGGCGGTCGGCCCGGTGAGGTCGAGCAGCGCGATCTGGTTGTGCGTCACGCCGTCCACGGTCCGGAAGTTGCCGATGGTCACGAGCGTCGTGCCGTCCGGCGAGGCGGCCGCCTCGTAGACCCCGACCGGCGCGAGCTCGGAGTCGGGGTAGCGCCCCCAGTTGTGGTGCTCGAGGTAGGTGGCGACCGCGAAGGTCGTCAGGCGCCCGGTCAGCGGGTCGAGGGAGGCCAGGCCCCCGCGCGGCTTGCCCCCGGCGCGGGTGAAGCTCCCGCCGACGACGAGACCGCCCGGCGTGGGGGCGACGGCCCGGACCCGGCCGTTGAAGCCGGGGGAGCGGAACCCGGGGACCGCCAGTCCCGTGGCGGCGTCGAGCAGCGCGATCCGGCTGGCGGAGACGCCGTTGACCGTCGTGAAGTCCCCGGCGACCCAGACCGTGCCGGGCAGCGGGCCCGGGACCGCGGCGAAGACCTGCCCGTTGAGCACCGGCGCGAACGTCGTCGACATCCGGTTCGTCGTCCGCGAGTACGCGACGAGGAAGCGGCGCTCCTGCACCGGGCTGCCGGCGTCCGAGACCTGGGTGAACGTGCCGCCGACGACGACGAGGTCACCGACCTGCGCGAGGGCCTGCACCCGCCCGTCGCGGATCTGCGGGCCGTCGAGCGCGGGCGTCTCCGACACGACCTGGCCCGGCTGGAGCGTGCGCTGCGGCGCGGCCGCCGCGGCCCGCCCGGCGGCGACCGCGGTGCCGGCGGGACCGATGCCTGTCGCGAGAACCGTTGCGGCGCAGACGGCGACGAGCCATCCGCGTGCCGCCGTGCCCGTCCCACCCAGCGCCATGCCCCCGGCCCTCCCGGTCCGTCCCCCGTGCCCTGCTGCCGTGGACCGTAGCCCGACCGGGTGATCGACCGCAGGGGAACGCCATGATCTCGACCGGGGTGTGGCGGACGGCACCGCTGGGCACTGGCGCGGCATGGCGAACGCGACCACGAACGACTCCACCCCCGAGCTGACCGTCACCGACCGGCCGGAGACCGCCCCGCCGGAGGTCGTCGAGGACGTCACCGAGCTCATCGTCGAGGACCACCAGCGGCTCCGGCTGCTCTTCCTGCGCCTCGAGGACGTCCGCGAGGACCTGCCGGAGCTCACCCGGCGCTGGGAGCACCTGGCGAGCTTCCTCGAGCTCCACGCGAGCAGCGAGGAGGAGGTCTTCTACCCCCACCTGCTCCGCCAGGGGAAGGGCGAGCCGGAGGAGGAGACCGACGACGCGATCGGCGACCACAACGAGATCCGCGAGGCCATCCACCGTGCCGCCGGGCTCGAGGTCGGCTCGGCCGCCTGGTGGAAGGCGGTGCACGACGCGCGCTCGGAGAACAGCGAGCACCTCCACGAGGAGGAGACCGAGGCGCTGCCGGACTACCGGGCCAACTCCAGCGCGCAGCAGCGCTCCGAGCTGGCCCGGGCCTGGCGCTCCTTCCGCGAGGCGCACCCCGCGGCGGAGGGCCTGTCCGGCCGGGAGAAGGACCCCCAGGAGTACATCGAGCAGAACTCCTGAGCGCCCGCCGGGGCCGGCCTACCGGCTGACGAAGAGCGCCGCCCCGGACCAGTTGACCCCGTCGACCGACGGTCCGGAGACCCGCGTCGAGGTGCCGAGCGCGCGGCCGTCGAAGGGCGCCCGGTAGAGCGACCCGTCGGAGGCCGACCAGTAGACCTGGCCGTCGGCGTAGGTGATTGAGCGCAGCGAGGAGTCGACCTGGCCGACGGTCCGGGCGGCGGGGTGGCTCGCCCCGCTGCCCGGCTCGAAGGCGCGCGCCTTGAGCGTGCTCGAGCAGAAGAAGAGGAAGCAGCTCGAGACGACGTAGTACACCTGCCCGTCGCGGTAGAACATCCCGTTCGCGCCGCGCAGCTCGGC
>JBQGCR010000443.1:0-1666 GCA_052038585.1 Kineosporiaceae bacterium | reverse complement strand
CGGGACTGGGACGGCGTGCGGGCGCTGCTCGCCGACGACCTCGTCGTCGAGTGGCCGGTCAGCGGCGAGCGCTTCACGAGCGCCGACGCCTTCGTCGGGATGAACGCCGCCTACCCGGAGGGCTGGACGATCGACGTGCGGTCCGTCGTCGGCGACGGGGAGCAGGTCGCCTCGCAGGTGCTCGTGCCGCACGTCGAGCACGGGCCGGCCGCGGCGCTGTCGTTCTGGACCGTCCGGGACGGGCTCGTCCGGTCGGCGGTCGAGTACTGGTGCACGCCGGGCTCGGAGCGACCACCGGACTGGCGGAAGGTCTTCACGGTGTAGGCGTCGGCAGGCCGCCGTCGCCGGGCGCCGGCGGGCCGTCGGTCGCCCGGACGGCCGTGACGACGACGGTCGAGCCCGGCGTGAGCATGGTGCCGGGCCGGGGCGAGACGCCCGTGACCATCCCGGCGCGCCCTGGGTTCGACGACGCCGGCTGGAGCTCTGTGGTCACCGTGAAGCCTGCTCGCTCGAGCTGGCTCACGACGCCCTCGAGCGTCGGGAGGAAGTCGCCCGTGCCGGCGTCGACGGCGGTCCACCACGGCGGCACCGCGACGAGGGACGGGAGCACGCGCACACCGGCGAGCACCGTCTCGACGGCCGCGGTGGCGTCGGCGCCCGATCGCGACGTCGTGACGCGCACGGTGACGTCCTCACTCGGCACGTACAGGGACGCCGAGCAGATGGCCGACCCGGCGACCGACCGGCCGCACGTCAGGTCGCTGCGCCGGGCCGCCACCCCGTCGGCCTCGACGGCGGTGCCGGCGCGACCCTGTGTCTGGTCGCCGCTGTCGACGAGGACCTGCGTCACGTCGCGCCCCCAGCCCATGGCGCACGCCAGGCTCGCGCCGAGCGCGGTCTCGACGAGCACGTCGTCGGACTGGGCCGAGTCGCACCGGCTCTCGCCGTCGAGCCACGCCTCGGGGACGGCGACGGCGACGTGCCCGACGCCGACGAGCACCTGTCCGGCGGGCACCGTCGTCCGGGCGGGCGGTGTCGTCGGGTCCGCGGCGAGGGAGCCCTTGTCGCGACCGGTCGGTTCACCGGAGGTGCCCGGCAGGGTGAGCGCGGCGACCGAGCCGACGACGGCGAGCGTCGCGAGACCCGCCCACGCCGTGAGGGCCCGACGACGCCCGGGCTCCGGCGTGCAGCGCCGGCACGGGCGGGGCGCCGACGGGCACGTCCCGCACGGCACGCTCGAGGAGGTCGGACAGGTCGTCGCTCATGCTCGTCCTCGCAGCTCGCTGAGGGAGGGGTCGGCGGCGAGGGCGGCGAGCGCCCGCGACAGCCGGCTCTTCACGGTCCCGGGGGCCACCCCGAGGGCGTCGGCCATCTGCCGCTGGGTGAGGTGGCCGTAGTAGCGCAGGACGACAGCGGCCCGCTGGTCGGCGGGCAGCCGGGCGAGCCCGCGCAGGACGGCGTCGCCGTCGTCGCTCGCCCCGACCCGACGCCAGTGCAGGAGCACCCGGACGAGCGCGGACTGGACGACGTCCTCCGCCTCGGCCGGCGTGCACCCGAGCAGGACCGCGGTCCGCACGAGCCGCCCCCAGCGCCCCGCCACGAAGTCGGTGAACCCGTCGTCCCTCACACCCGGCAGACTCCCCGGCACGCCGGTCCGGTTCCGTCG
>JBQGCR010000442.1:0-7784 GCA_052038585.1 Kineosporiaceae bacterium | reverse complement strand
GTCGGCGGCGGTCACCGAGAACGACGGCACCTGACCGTCGGGGGAGAAGGCGGCCAGCGCCGACGCGCGGTCCAGCACCGAGAGGGTCGCGCCGGCGAGCGGGCCGTCGAAGGAGAACTCGCCGACGACGGTGACGTCGGTGGGCGTCTGCCCGACGAGCGCGCGCGTCCGGTCGCCGACCGCGAGCCCGGACTGCTCGAGGGTGGACGAGACGACGGCGACCTCGCCGGCGCGCTCCGGCGCGCGGCCGTCGACGAGCTCGAAGGCGGGGTCGTCGTCCGCCCAGGCGAAGCCGAGCGTCGGGGCGCCGCCGTTGCCGGACCGCACGGCCGTGCCGTCCTCGCCGACGAGCAGGATGCTGCCCTGGATGTCGGGGGAGACCCGCGCGGCACCGTCGACCTCGCGCAGGGTGTCCTCGAGCGTCAGCGGCAGCCGGCCGCCGGCGGTCGTCGCGTCGGTGACGTCGATCTGCTGGTCGCTGCGCACGGTGACGTCGACGCCGGCCGCGGAGGCCTGGACGAGGTCGTCGAAGGTCTTGCGCAGCCCGTCGGTGAGGACGAACGAGCCGGCGAGGAACGCGATGCCGAGGGACACCGCGAAGAGGGTGAGCACGAAGCGGCCGAGGTGGCCGCGCACGCTCCTGAGCGTCAGGCGGAGCATGTCAGGACCGCCGCCCCGCGCCGTCGAAGCCGCGCATCCGCTCGAGCACCGAGTCGGCCGTCGGGTCGTCGAGCTCGTCGACGATCTGCCCGTCGGCGAGGAACAGCACGCGGTCGGCGTAGCCGGCGGCCACGGCGTCGTGGGTCACCATGACGATGCTCTGCCCGAAGTCGTCGACCGAGCGGCGCAGGAACGCCAGGATCTCCGCGGACGAGCGGCTGTCGAGGTTGCCCGTCGGCTCGTCGGCGAAGACGATCGCCGGCTTGCTCACGAGGGCCCGGGCGCACGCGACGCGCTGCTGCTGGCCGCCGGAGAGCTGGTTCGGCCGGTGCCCCAGACGGTCCCGCAGGCCGACGGTGTCGATGACCGTGTCGAACCACTGCGGGTCGGCCTTGCGGCCGGCGATGTCGAGCGGCAGCGTGATGTTCTCCCGCGCCGTGAGCGTCGGGACGAGGTTGAAGGCCTGGAAGACGAACCCGAGCCGGTCGCGGCGCAGCCGGGTCAGCGCCTTGTCGCGCATGCCGGTGAGCACCTGGCCGTCGACGACGACGTCGCCCGCCGTCGGGGTGTCGAGCGCGGCCATGCAGTGCATGAGCGTCGACTTGCCGGAGCCGGACGGACCCATGATCGCGGTCATCCGGCCGCGGGCGAACTCGACGCTCACGCCGTCGAGCGCGACGACGCGCGCCTCGCCCTCGCCGTACTCCTTGCGCAGCCCGCGGGCCGCGGCCACGACGTCGGTCGGCGCGGACGGTGCCGGACCGTCCGTGCCCGCCGGGACCTGCGACTCCTGCGTGCCTGCCACGTGACTTCCGGGCACGACTGCCTCCCACATCCGTGCGCGGCAGGACGCCGCGCGCATCGACTGCCCCGAAGCCTTCCGGCGACGCGACGCTGCGTCAGTGGGGCCACCCCGAGTCTTCCACCGGGTGCCAACCGGTTTCGTCAACCTCACGGTGGACGCCGGGCCTCACCCGTCGGCGGACGCGACGGCCGGCCGCTGGGCGGGACACAGGTCCCGGAAGTCGCACCACCGGCACCCGCGGCCGGGGCTCGGCTGCCAGTCACCGGTGCGGCTCGCCTCCTCGATGGCGTCCCACAACGCCCGGATCGTCCGTTCGACCGCACGTAGGTCCGCCTCGTCCGGTTCGTACCGGATCACCTCGCCGCTGCCGAGGTAGACGAGCTGGAGCACCGACGGCACGACGCCGCGCTCGCGCCAGAGCACGAGCGCGTAGAAGCGCAGCTGGAACAGGGCGCGACGCTCGGCGGTCGGGGCTGGGGCCCGGCCGGTCTTGTAGTCGACGACGCGCAGCCGGCCGTCGGGCGCCTCGTCGAGCCGGTCGACGACGCCGCGCAGCACCGGCCCGTCGTCGAGCGCGGTCTCCACGCGCAGCTCGCGCCCGGCGGGCTCGAGCCGGGTCGGGTCCTCGAGGGCGAACCACCGCCGCACGAGCGCGTCGGCGCCGTCCGTCCAGCGCCCGGCCCCGCCCGGGTCGGCCGCGACGGCATGCGCGAGGTCGGGGTCGGCCTCGCGCAGCGCCGCCCACGCCTGCGGCACGAGGGCGACGGCGTCCTCGGCGGTGCGCCGGTCGGCGGGCAGGTCGAACAGCCGCTCGAGGACGGCGTGGACGAGGGTGCCGCGCACCGCCGCCGGCGAGGGACGCTGCGGCAGCCGGTCGACGACCCGGAAGCGGTAGAGCAGGGGGCAGGTGAGGAAGTCCGCGGCGCGCGACGGCGACAGCGTGCCGGCGGGCCCGGGGTCCGCGGCGGGGGTCGTCGTCGTCATGCACCGCACGCTAGACCGCGGCCCCGACAGGCGGGGCGTCCGGGACGTCGGCGCGCCCCGCGCACCTAGACTGACCCGGCGATGACGACGACCCCCGCCGACGACGGCGCCCCCGCGCCGACCGCCCCCGACTCGGCCGCCCCGCCAGCCGCCCCGCCCGCCGCCCCGCCCGCCGGCCCGACCGGCGCCGACCACCGGCGCGGCCCGCTGCGCGCGGGGGACCGGGTGCAGCTCACCGACCCCAAGGGCCGGATGCACACGATCACCCTGACCCCGGGCAGCCAGTTCCACACCCACCGGGGCCTGTTCTCCCACGACGAGCTCATCGGGGCCCCCGAGGGCAGCGTCGTCCGGAACACCGCCGGGATCGAGTACCTCGCGCTGCGCCCGCTGCTGGCCGACTACGTGCTGTCGATGCCCCGCGGTGCCGCCGTCGTCTACCCCAAGGACGCGGGCCAGGTCGTGGCCATGGCCGACATCTTCCCCGGCGCCCGCGTCGTCGAGGCCGGCGTCGGCTCCGGCGCGCTGACGATGTCGCTCCTGCGCGCCGTCGGCGACAGCGGGACGGTGCACTCCTACGAGCGGCGCGCGGACTTCGCCGACATCGCCCGGGCGAACGTCGAGACGTTCTTCGGCGGCCCGCACCCCGCCTGGCGGGTCACGGTCGGCGACCTCGCGGAGAGCCTCGACGAGACCGACGTCGACCGCGTCGTCCTCGACATGCTCGCGCCGTGGGAGTGCCTCGACGCCGTCGCCCGCGCGCTCACCCCCGGCGGGGTCCTCATCTGCTACGTCGCGACGGCGACGCAGCTGTCCCGCACCGCCGAGGCGATGCGCGAGGACGGCCGGTACACCGAGCCGACGGCGTGGGAGTCGATGGTCCGCGGCTGGCACCTCGAGGGGCTCGCCGTCCGCCCGCAGCACCGGATGGTCGGCCACACCGGCTTCCTCCTGACGACCCGGCGGATGGCCGACGGCGTCGCGGCGCCGCCGCGCCGGCGGCGGCCGGCGAAGGGCTCGGCCGAGGGCGCCGAGGGCGTCGAGGAGTCGTGGGACCACTGGTCGCCCGAGGCCCTCGGCGAGCGGCCCGTCTCGGAGAAGAAGATCCGCAAGGTCCGCCGCACGGCGGTCGGCGAGACGCCGGGGACGCCCGCGCCGGGACCTTCGTAACACGACCGTCACCCGTTCGGCCTCAAGATGGGACCCGGAGGCGACGACGCCGAACCGACACCGCCGCACGGGATGACAGGTCCGGACGGTGGCACGACGCGCAAGGTCGGGTGCTGAGAGGTAGGTCTCCCGGCGTGGTGACCTTCTCGTCGGGACCGATGACGGTGCATCGGGTTAGGGTCGAGACCTGTCGCCCCGCCGCAGTCGGGAGGTGCACGTCATGTCCGGTCACGACTCCACGCCAGAGCCGTTCGGGTCCGGTGCTCACCACGGTGACGCCGACCAGGTGGCCCACCTGCGCGCCCAGGTCAGCTCGCTCGCGGTCCAGAACGACCGTCTCGCGACGACCCTGAGGGACGCCCGGGACCAGATCGTCGCCCTCAAGGCCGAGGTCGACCGGCTCGCCCAGCCGCCGAACACGTTCGGTCTCTTCGTCCAGGACATGGGCGAGGGCACCGTCGAGATCATCAGCTCCGGCCGCCGGATGCGCGTCGCCGTGAGCCCGTCGGTCGAGGTGACGACGCTGCGCCCGGGCCAGGAGCTCATGCTCAACGAGGCCTTCAACGTCGTCGCCGCCCGCGAGTACGAGCGCACCGGCGAGATCGTCGTCATCAAGGAGCTCATGGACGACGACCGCGCCCTGGTCGTCGCCCACGCCGACGAGGAGCGCGTCGTCATGCTCGCCGGCCCGCTGCGGACGACGAAGCTGCGTGTCGGGGACGCGCTCACCCTCGACAGCCGGTCCGGGTTCGTCTTCGAGAAGGTGCCGCGGGCCGAGGTCGAGGAGCTCGTCCTCGAAGAGGTCCCGGACATCTACTACGAGGACATCGGCGGTCTCGGGCCGCAGATCGAGCAGATCCGCGACGCCGTCGAGCTGCCGTTCCTGCACCCCGAGCTCTTCCGCGAGCACGGCCTCAAGCCGCCGAAGGGCGTCCTGCTCTACGGCCCGCCCGGGTGCGGCAAGACCCTCATCGCCAAGGCCGTCGCGAACAACCTCGCGAAGAAGGCCGCGGAGCTGCGCGGGGTCAAGGAGTCCAAGAGCTACTTCCTCAACATCAAGGGCCCGGAGCTGCTCAACAAGTACGTCGGCGAGACCGAGCGGCACATCCGGCTGATCTTCGCCCGGGCCCGGGAGAAGGCGAGCGAGGGCACGCCCGTCGTCGTCTTCTTCGACGAGATGGACTCGCTCTTCCGCACCCGCGGGTCCGGCGTCTCCAGCGACGTCGAGACGACGATCGTGCCGCAGCTGCTGTCCGAGATCGACGGCGTCGAGCGGCTCGAGAACGTCATCGTCATCGGCGCCTCGAACCGCGAGGACATGATCGACCCGGCGATCCTGCGCCCCGGCCGGCTCGACGTGAAGATCAAGATCCAGCGCCCGGACGCCGAGGCGGCCCGGGAGATCTTCGGCAAGTACCTCACCGCCGACCTGCCGCTGCACCCGGACGACCTGCACGTCAACGGCAACGACCCGGGGCTCACCGTCGCCGCGATGATCGACCGCACGGTCGAGCGGATGTACACCGAGACCGAGGAGAACCAGTTCCTCGAGGTCACCTACGCCAACGGGGACAAGGAGATCCTGTACTTCAAGGACTTCAACTCCGGGGCGATGGTGCAGAACATCGTCGACCGCGCGAAGAAGATGGCGATCAAGGACCTGCTCGACACGGGCACCAAGGGCATCCGGGTCGACCACCTGCTCACCGCGTGCGTCGACGAGTTCAAGGAGAACGAGGACCTCCCGAACACGACGAACCCGGACGACTGGGCGCGCATCTCGGGCAAGAAGGGCGAGCGGATCGTCTACATCCGGACGATCATCCAGGGCAAGAAGGGCAACGAGCCGGGCCGGTCGATCGACACGGTCGCCAACACCGGCCAGTACCTCTAGGCCGGCCGCGCCGCACGGACGACGGCCCGGACCCCCGACGAGGGTCCGGGCCGTCGTCGGTCCAGTCAGCTGGTGACGACGACGGGCTCGCCGTTCGCGACGAGGCGCCAGTCGGTGCTCGCGAAGTCCGCCGGGTCGACGGTGCCGCGGGCACTGACCCAGTCGATGATGAGCTGGCGGATCTCGACCTGCCGGTTGTAGAGCACCGGGGCGCTCGTCACGCCGGGGAAGCTGCCGCCGCCGGACTGCCGGTAGTTGTTGACGGCCAGCGCGAAGACCTGGTCGTCGGTCACCGGGGCCCCGCCGTACGCGAGGCCGACGACCCGGCTGCCCGCCGGCTTCGCGATGTCGAGCTCGTAGGTCAGCGGCGCGTCCAGCCCGGCGACGACGTCGTAGTTGTAGTCCGGGGTCCCGCCGGGCGCGGTCGCCGTCGGCGCGTTGGTCACCTGGTCGGCCGTGAACGGGCCGGCGGACGTCACCTGCCGGAAGTACTCGGCCGACTTCTCCAGGTACGCCCTGACCTGGGCCCCGGTGAACCGGATCGCGAGCAGGGTGTTGTCGAAGACGTAGAGACCGGCGACGTCCCGGACGCTGACGTCCCCGGCCGGGATCGCCGCGTCGCGGTTGAACGGCGCGGCGATGCTCAGCACGGGCAGGGCGGCGTCCGGCGTCCCGGCGAGCGCCTGCTTGACCGCGTCGGCCTGGACGTAGTTGACGAAGTCCAGCACCGGGGTGTCCTCGTACCGGGCGGTGGCCGCCGACATCGCCGTCGTCGAGGTGCCGATGACGGAGTTGACGTAGGCGACGACCTTCTCGTGGTCGGCGCGCAGGAGCCGCGCGATCCGCGGGTCCTCCGGGACGGTGTTGCTGTTGAGCACCTGCGACAGGGCTCCGGCGACGCTCCAGCGGCCGTCCTCGAGCACGAGGTCGACGTCGACGACGGACAGCCGCTGGCCCCACTTGAGCGGCTCGGTGAGCAGCACCTGCTTCCCGGTCTGCGCGTTGGTGACGAACCGCATCGGGATCTCGGCGTGCGCGTGGCCGACGAGGACGACGTCGATGCCCGGCACCTGCTCGGCGACGAGGGACGCCGCGTTCTCCGGCACCGGGAGCGCGTCCCCGTAGGACGAGGACGTGTCGGCCCCGGAGTGGGCGGCGACGACGACGACGTCGGCCCCGGCCTTGCGCAGCCTCGGCACCCAGACGGCCGCCTGCTCGACGAGGCCGGGGAAGCGCATGCGGCCCTCGACGTTCGCCTTGTCCCAGATGGCGATCCCGGGGTTGGTCAGGCCGAGGATGCCGACCTTGACGGGCTTGACGCCCGGGATCTTCAGCGTCTTGACCGTGTACGGCGGGAACTCGGGCCGGCCGGTCGTCCAGTCGACGGCGTTGGCGCCGAGGAGCGGGAAGTCCAGCTGCCCGGCGAAGGTGCGCAGCAGCGGGATCCCGTAGTTGAACTCGTGGTTGCCCAGCGCCGCGGCGTCGTACTTCATCGCGTTCATCGCCGCGGCCATCGGGTGGATCCGGGTCTTCGTGATCGGGGTGACCCGGGCGAAGTAGTACGCCAGCGGGGTGCCCTGGATCGTGTCGCCGGCGTCGACGAGGACGGTCGAGGCCGCGCCGCGGCGGTAGCGCATCGCGGCGACGAGCGAGGCGACCTTGGCCAGGCCGACGTCGTTGTGCGCGCTGTCGTCGAACTCGGCGTCCTTGAAGTAGTCCCAGTTGAAGACGTTGCCGTGCAGGTCGGTCGTCCCGAGGACGGTGACGGTGACGCGGCGCCGTCCGTCCGGCGCGGTCCCGGTGCTCTCGGTGGGGGCGGCCTCCGCCGCGGACGCCGGCTCCTGCCAGCCGGCGGCGGCGAGGACGCCGGCCGCGGTGGTCGCCGAGAGCACGGAGCGGCGCGTGGGCTTCTGGGTCATGGAAGGTCTCCTCGAGGGCACGGTCGGGCCCGGACGAGGGACACCCTAGTCATGTCGGACACGCAAGATTTGCCCGACTGCTCCCGTTGCTGCGAGCCGTCCGAGGAGGGCGCGGGTGTCCGGCACGAAAGGCCACCCGGGGTCCGCCAGCCGGTCGGCGAGGTCGGCCTCGGGGAGCCACCACGCTGCCTCGACCTCGCCGTCGGCGAAGCGCACGTCCCCCTCCCAGACGACGTCGTAGACGTGGGCGAGGTACCACGTCGAGTCGTCGCGGTACCAGGCGCGCAGCACCGGCCGGGGGAGCGGGCCGACGACGCCGACCTCCTCGGCGAGCTCGCGGACCGCCGCGTCG
>JBQGCR010000441.1:0-5199 GCA_052038585.1 Kineosporiaceae bacterium | reverse complement strand
GCGGGTGGTCAGAGGTTCCACCGGCACTCGGAAACATCGCGTCAACTTTGGGTCAATCCGGCTGCCCCGGTTTGCGATCCGCCCGCGCTCCTGAGGGGGTGGAACCCGGTCCCGGACATCCCGGTGGCCGAGCCGCCGCGTCCGACGACGTGGCGACCACCCCGAAGGAGCACCCCTGATGAAGCACCGCGTCCTCGCCGTCGGGCTCGCCACGAGCGCCGCCCTGGCCGCCGCCCCCATCGCCGCCTGGGCCGCCCCGAGCGCCGCCCCCCTCCCCTCTCCCGACGACGTCGTCGCCGGGTTCGTCGCGCAGCGCGACGGCATCAGCGTGGCCCAGGCCGAGCGCAAGCTCGACCGCCAGGCCACGCAGCAGCGCCGCCTCGACTCCCTCGACGTCGCGACCGACGGCGCCTACTACCGCGGCGACACGATGGTCGTCGTCGTCGACTCGGCCCGCGACCAGCAGGCCGTCGAGGCGCAGGGACTCACGGCGCGCCAGGGCAAGGGCCAGCGCGAGCTCGACGCCCTGTCGCGCACCGCCCAGCGCGCGGCGAAGGGCACCCCCGGCCTCGTCTCTCTCACGCCGGACCTCGCGAACCAGCGCGTCGTCGCGACCGTCGAGGCCGACGCCCCGGCCACCCTGCGCGAGCGGCTGGCCGCCGTCGACGGCGTCGTCGTCGAGACCGGCGCCCCGCTGAGCACGCAGGCCGACGTCGTGCCCGGCCGGATCATGGACCTCGTCCCCGGCACCAACTGCTCGCTGGGCTTCCCCGGCACGACGTCCTCCGGCAACAACGTGCTGCTCACCGCCGGCCACTGCGTCGAGGGCCTCCCGGACATCTACGACGCCAACGGCACCCACATCGGCAAGGGCACGAACAGCCGCTTCCGCTCGGGCGCCCCGAGCGTCGACATGGGCCTCATGGACATCGACGCCGAGGACACCGGCCGGGCGTACGTCGACACCCGCGGCGCACTGTCCGGCTACGTCCCGGTGTACGGCGTGAGCAAGAACGCCGTCGGCACCGACATCTGCAAGGCCGGCAACACGACCGGATGGACCTGCGGCCAGGTCCAGGCCTACAACGTGACGGTCAACTACTCCGGCGGCACGACGGTCACCGGCCTCGCGCGCGCCTCGGTCTGCACCGAGGGCGGCGACTCCGGCGGCGCGTACATCGGCACGAACAACTACGCGCAGGGCATGACCTCCGGTGGCCCGACGGGCGTCGACTGCGGCTTCAACGCCGGCTACGGGGCCGGGAGCTACAGCTTCTACCAGCCCGTCGTCGACGCGGCGTCGTACTACGGCGTGACGGTGGCGACCTCCTGAGCCACCACCCGCTCCACGGCGCGGCCCGTCCCCTCGAGGGGCGGGCCGCGTCGGCCGCCGCGTCAGCCGCCGACGACCTCGGTGCGGTGCACGACAGCCGGTTTCGGGCCGGCGCCGCAGCTGAGCGCGGCATCCGTGACGGTCTCGGCCCGGACCTCGACGACGACCCGCTCGGGCACCGGCCCCGAGCCCTCGACCTCGACCCGCGTGACGTCCCCGTCGGTGTCGACCCGCCCCGGCACGGCGTCTCCGAGGCCCGCGGGCCCGTGGTCGGTGACGACGCGCGCGAGCGCCGCCTGGACCGCCGGCTCCCACCGCGTGACGCCCCGCAGGTGCGCGCCGTCGACGCGACCCTCGAGGTGACCGCGGACCACGTCGGCCGCGCTGCGGGGGTCGAGGTAGCCGTAGCAGGCGCCCGCCGGCAGGGCGAGGAGCGTGCCGGCGAAGCGGTGCCCGCCGAGGTGCGTGCACTCCCAGACCTCCTCGGGCCACTCGCGGGCGAGGCTCGAGACGATCGGCCGCCCGCGCACCGCGCAGCAGGCGTCGCGGGTGCCCTGGGTGCAGACGAGGACCATCGGGTCGGCATCGGTGTCGCTGGCGCTCAGCTCGGTCCCGAGCGAGCGGGCCGCGGCGACGACGTCGTCCGCCGTGCGCCAGGTGCCGCGGACCCACGTGCCGCGCACCGTGTCGACGGCCCACCAGTGCCACTCGTCGACGTCGGCCGGACGCCGGCCGGGCCGGCGCACGAGCAGGGCGCGCCCGCCGAAGGACGCACAGAGCGCCTCGACCTCGGCGCCGGCGCGCCCGGTGAACGGCGCCGTGTCGAGCGGCTGCTTGGCCCAGGGGCCGGGGTGCTCGACGAGCAGCCACCGGCTGGCGACGGGCGCGGACCCGGCGAGCGGCTCGCCGCGGTCGCGGGCGGCGGCCGAGCAGCGGGACAGGTCGGTGAGGGCCATTCCCGCGATGCTACGCGGCGCGCCCGGCCCGGACCGGCCCCGGTCACCGGGTCCACCACCGCCGCCGCAACCCTCACCGACCAGCACCACCCCGCACCACCGCATCCGCACCGTCCACACCCAGGAGGAAGACCCATGTCCCGACGTCGTGCCGTGGCCACCACCGCAGCCGTGTCCGCCCTCACCACCCTCGCCGCCCTCGGCGCCACCGCGCCGGCGCACGCGGCCGGCGAGGCCTACGTCGCCCTCGGCGACAGCTACTCCTCCGGCACCGGGACACGCGACTACATCGCCGACGGCACCTCGTGCCTGCGCTCGGTGTACGCCTACCCCTCGCTCATCGCCTCGGCGCGGGGCTACGCCCTCACCTTCCGCGCGTGCTCCGGCGCCACCGTCGCCGACGTCACGAGCACCCAGCTGCCGGCGCTGTCGTCGACGACCCGCTACGTCTCGATCTCGATCGGGGGCAACGACGCCGGCTTCGCGGACGTCCTCACCGAGTGCGCCCAGCCCGGATGGATGAGCGACTGCAACGGCGCGATCGACGGCGCGCAGGCGTTCGTCGACGGCACCCTCCCGAGCCGGCTGGCGACCCTCTACTCGGGCATCCGGTCCAAGGCCCCGAACGCCAAGGTCACGGTCGTCGGCTACCCGCGCATCTTCAACGGCGAGGACTGCAACGCCCTCACGTGGTTCTCGCCCGACGAGGAGAGCCGCCTCAACGCGATGGCCGACCGGATCAACACCGTCACGGCCCAGCGCGCCGCGGCGGCCGGCTTCTCGTTCGCGAACCCGACGAGCCGGTTCGTCGGCCACGCGGTGTGCGACAGCCCGGAGTGGCTCAACGGCCTGTCCAACCCGATCGAGAACAGCTACCACCCGAACAAGGCCGGCCACGCGAGCGGCTACACCCCGACGGTCAGCCCGCTGCTGACCGGCGCGACCGTCCGGGCGACGAGCACCGTGCGCGCCGCGGCAGCCGCCTCGGCCGACCGGCTCGCCGCCGACCAGCGGCGCTACGCCCCGGTGGACAACACCATCCGGCCCGAGCGGTTCGTCCTGCCCGACCTGCACAGCCCGGAGGCGCTCGCCGCCGCCCGGCGCGCCGGGGTCGACGTCGACGACCGCGCGAGCGTGGACGCCGCGGACCGCCGGGCCTCCGCCCGCCAGGCGGCCGAGCACCGCGCGGCCGTCGCGGCGCGCTGACCGTCGGCGACGACGGCCGCTGCGGATGACGGACGCCGCCGGCGCCCGGCCCACCCGGGTCAGGCCCCGGCGGCCCGCACGAGCACGGTCGCGAGCGAGCGGTCGGTGACGAGCGACCCGACCCATCCCCCGAGGAGGAACGCGCGCACGGCGGAGGCCTTGGCGGCCCCGGTCGCGAGCGCGACGACCTCCGGGACGGCCCGCAGCCGCTCGGCGTCGATCGTCACCATCCGGTCGACGAGCTCGGGGTGCACGGCGCGCCCCTCGGCGTCGACGAAGACCCCGAGCGCCTCGCCGACCGCGCCGGTGGCCGCGACGGCGTCGCGCACCGCCGGGTCGACGGCGTCGTGGATGGTCGAGTGGCCGGGGCGCCAGGCGCCGATGCTCACGACGGCGACCGAGACCCGGTCGACCTCGGCCATCGCGGCGGCCACGGCGGCCTGCCGACGCATCGCGGCGGCGCTCTCGGCGTCGTCGAGGATGAGCGGCGCGTAGAAGACGTGCGCCTCGCCGCCGGTCAGGCCGGCCGCGACGCGCACCATGTCGACGGGGCTCGTCTCGCCCGGGATGACCATCGAGCCGCTCAGCTGGACGACGGGGACGCAGGGCAGCGCCGGCCGCGCCTCGAGCATCGCGCTGACGGTCCGCGCCCACGGCAGGCCGAGGACGTCGTCGGGCCCGACGAGGTCGACGAGCAGGTCGGCCCCGGCGGCGCCGACGTGCGCGCGCAGGCGGGGCGCGTCGTCACCGCGGTCGACGACGACGCAGCGGCGCAGCCCGTAGGCCTGCCGCAGCCGGGCCGAGAGGTCACCGTCGACCCCGCCCGGCTCGACGATCTCGATGCGGACGATGCCGGTCGCGCGCGCGGCGTCGAGCAGCCGGGCCACCTTGAAGCGGCTGATGCCCATCGCGCCGGCGATCTCGACCTTGCTCTCGCCGGCGAGGTAGTGACGGCGGGCGACCTCGGCGGCGAGGACGGCCTCGGACGCACGCAGCGGCTCCGGCGGGCGGGCCGCGGCGGCGGGCTCGCCGAGCACGGTCTCGACCACGGGATGCCTCCTCTCGGCTCTCACGTGAGCGCATTATCGTTCACGTGAGCACGCCCGAGAAACCGCCTCGTGGAAGGTCCGACCGCATGACCCAGCGCCCCCTCGTCGCCGGGGTCGACACCTCGACCCAGTCCTGCAAGGTCGCCGTGTGCGACGCGGAGACCGGGGAGGTCGTCCGGCTCGGGCGCGGGACGCACCCGGACGCGACCGAGGTCGACCCCGCCCACTGGTGGCGGGCGTGGGAGGAGGCGACGTCCGGCGGTCTCCTCGACGGCGTCTCGGCGCTGGCCGTCGGCGGCCAGCAGCACGGGATGGTCCTGCTCGACGACGCCGACGAGGTCGTCCGGCCGGCACTGCTCTGGAACGACACCCGCTCGGCCGGCACGGCCCGCGACCTCGTCGACGAGCTCGGCGGCGCCGCCGCGTGGGCGGAGGCGGTCGGCGTCGTCCCGCTCGCCGCGATCACCGCCGCCAAGCTGCGCTGGGTCCGCGACCACGAGCCGGACGCGATGGCCCGGGCCGCGCGCGTCGTCCTCCCCCACGACTGGCTGACCGGCCGGATCCTCGCGGCGGCCGGCGGGTTCGAGGAGTGGACGACCGACGCGGGCGACGCCTCGGGCACCGGGTACTTCTCCGCCGCGACCCGCGAGTACCG
>JBQGCR010000440.1:0-7755 GCA_052038585.1 Kineosporiaceae bacterium | reverse complement strand
GAGCCGGGCGAGGGAGCCCGGCGCGTCGGGCAGGCCGACGCTGAGGACGGCGTACCGGGCGGCCTGCCCCCCGTGCTTGCCGGGGCTCCGCTCGCGGCCGAGGTTGCCGTCCGAGATGGCCCGGGCGACGACGCCGCGCGGTCCGGTGACGGGCGTCGCGGCGTCCTCGCCGGCGAGCGCGTCGAGCGCCGCCAGGACGCCGTCGAGGTCGTCGCGCAACCCGGCGAGGACCGCGCGGACCGGGCCGGCGTTCGCCGCGAGGATCTGCGCCCACAGGAGCGGGTCGCTGCCGGTGATCCGGGTGACGTCGCGCAGCCCCTGGCCGGCGAGCGCCACCGCGCCGTCCGGGGCGCCCCGCAGCCGGGCCGCGACGAGGCTCGCGGCGACCTGCGGCACGTGGGACACGAGCGCGACGGCGTCGTCGTGGGCGTCCGCCGGCATCGTCACCGGGCTCGCGCCGAGCGCGAGGGCGAGCCGGCGGACGGTGTCGACCCGCTCCGCGTCGGTCTCCTCCGTCGGGCAGACGACCCACGGCCGGCCGATGAAGAGGTCGCCGCGCGCCGCGACCGGTCCGGACCGCTCGCGCCCGGCCATCGGGTGCCCGCCGACGTACCGGGCGAGGTCGGCGCCGCGCGCGCGCAGGTCGGCGAGCACCCCGGCCTTGACGCTGGCGACGTCGGTGACGGTGGCCGTGGCGAACCGGTCGAGCTGGGCGGCGACGACGTCCGCGGTGACGTCCGGCGGTGCGGCGACGACGACGACGCGGACGGCGTCGAGCTGCTCGTCGCTCGCCCGGGCCGCGGGCGTCCCGGCGCCGAGGTCGGTCGCGAGCGCCAGCGTCGTCGGCGACGGGTCGACGAGCAGGACGTCGGCGCCGCAGGCGCTCAGGCCCAGCCCGACGCTCGTCCCGAGCAGCCCGGTGCCGACGACCGCGACGGCGCCGACACCGCGGGCCGCTCCGGGGTCGAGGCTCACCGGGCGACCCCGGCGTCCATGATCACGCCCGTAGCGTCCATGATCACGGGGCTGAGGTTCATGATCACCGAGGTCAGAGACCGACGGCGGACATGAGGGCCGCCACCTCGCCCTTGTTGAGGACGCGCGTGCGACCGGACTTGAGGCTGCCGAGGCGGATCGGGCCGACGGCGATGCGGGCGAGCTGGAGCACCGGGTGCCCGGCCGCCTCGAGCAGGCGCCGGACGACACGGTTGCGGCCGTCGTGCAGGGTCAGCTCGAGCAGGAGCTTGCCGGGGCGCTGGTCGACGACCTTGTAGTCGTCGACCGAGGCGACGCCGTCGTCGAGCTCGATGCCTGCGCGCAGCCGCTTGCCGAGGTCGCGCGGCACGGGGCCCGCGACCTCGGCGAGGTAGACCTTCGGGACCTCGTAGCTCGGGTGGGACAGCCGTTTCGCGAGCTCGCCGTCGTTGGTCAGCAGGATGAGGCCCTCGGTGTCGAGGTCGAGCCGGCCGACGTGGAAGAGCCGCTCCTCGCGGTTGCTCACCATGTCGCCGAGGCTCGGCTTCTCCGGGTCGATCGTCATCGTCGAGAGCACGCCCGGCGGCTTGTTCGCCGCGATGTAGACGAGGGACTCGTCGAGCTGGACGCGCATGCCGTCGACGTGGACGGCCTGCCGTTTGGGGTCGACGCGGACGCCGAGCTCGGTGACGACGTGGCCGTCGACGCTGACCCGGCCCGCGGCGATGAGCTCCTCGCAGGCGCGCCGGGACCCGACGCCCGCCTGCGCGAGGACCTTCTGCAGCCGGACGCCGTCCGGGTCGTGCACGTCGACGGGCGGGCCGGACGGCGCCGCCGGCGCGGACGGGCGCCGGGCCCCCGGGCGCGGGCCGGCACCGGGACGGCCCGGCTGCTGCCGGGCGGCGCTCTTCTTGCCGCCGCGGTGGCCGGGGCGCGAGCCGCGCCCCGCCCCGCCGGCGGACCCTCGTGGTGCGTTCATGCCAGGCTCCCCAGCTCGTCGAGTGCGTCGACCTCGGGCAGGTACGGCGCGAGAGCGGGCAGCTCGTCGAGCGACGTCAGGCCGAGGCGGTGCAGGAAGTACGTCGTGGTGCGGTAGAGGATCGCGCCGGTCTCCGGGTCGTTCCCGGCCTCCTCGATGAGACCCCGAGTGACGAGGGTGCGCATGACGGCGTCGACGTTGACGCCGCGGACCGCGGACACCCGGGCCCGGCTGACCGGCTGCCGGTAGGCGACGATCGCGATGTTCTCCAGGGCTGCCTGCGTGAGGCGGGCCGTCTGGCCGTCGAGGACGATGCGCTCGACGGCCGGGGCGAGCGCCGCCCGGCTGTAGACCCGCCAGCCGCCGGCGACCTCGCGCAGCTCGAACCCGCGGCCCGCCGCGTCGTAGTCGGCGGCGAGCTCGGCGAGCAGGGCCTCGACCCGGTCGACGGGCAGGACGAGCGCCGAGGCGAGGGTCGGCGGGTCGACCGGCTCCTCGACGACCATGAGCACCGCCTCGAGCGCGGCGCGGGCGCCGCCGGGCAGCGCGTCGGCGTCGAAGGCGACGGGCTCGTCGGCCGTCACCTCCGCGACGGGCGTGTCCGGGTTCTCGCTCACGACGACGATTGTCCCCCACCCGCGGCCCCGTCGACGCCCGTGCCGTCGTCGTCGAAGTCGCCCTCGACCTCGACGTCGCCCTCCTGCGTGCCGGTCCAGCGGATCGTCAGCTCCCCGAGCGGGGTCACCTGGTCGAAGGCGACGACGCCCTCGCGGAACAGCTCGAGGAGGGCGAGGAAGCGCCCGACGACGACCTGGGTGCCGTCGGCGTCGGCGACGAGCGTGCGGAAGCTCGCGCTGCCGGCCCGGCGGAGCCGGTCGACGACGATCGCCGCCTGCTCGCGGACGCTGACGACGGGGGCGTGCAGGTGCGCGAGCCCCACGGTCGGCTCGGCCTTCGGGGTGAGCGCGCGCGCCGCGACCGCCGCGAGCTGCTCGGGGGTGATCCCGAGGACGAGCTCGGGCAGCAGCCGGGCGACGTGCGCCTCGACGGGGACGGCGCGGGCCACCCGGCGGCCCTCGCGGGCGATGCGGTCGGCGAAGGTCGCCGCGACGTCCTTGAAGGCGCGGTACTGCAGGAGCCGGGCGAAGAGCAGGTCGCGCGCCTCGAGCAGGGCGAGGTCCTCGGCGTCCTCGACCTAGGCGGCCGGCAGGAGGCGGGCCGCCTTGAGGTCGAGCAGGGTCGCCGCGACGACGAGGAACTCGCTCGTCTCCCCGAGGTCCCACTGCGCGCCCTTCGCCTTGAGGTAGGCGACGAACTCGTCGGTGACCTTCGCGAGCGCGATCTCGGTGACGTCGAGCTTGTGCTTGGAGATCAGGCCGAGGAGCAGGTCGAAGGGGCCCTCGTAGACGTCGAGGTGCACCTCGAAGGCGCCCTGCCGGCCGGGCGGGGCCATGCCCCCGGGGGCGACCACGCTCACCTCAGGCTGCGTCGCCGCGTGCGATGAGCTCCCGGGCCAGCAGGCGGTAGGCGTAGGCGCCCGCGTGCGACGTCGCGTAGGTCGTGATCGGCTCGGCCGCCACCGTCGCGTCGGGGAACTTCACGGTGCGCCCGATGACCGTGTGGAAGACGCGGTCCCCGAAGGCCTCGACGACGCGGGCGACGACCTCGCGGCTGTGCAGCGTCCGCGGGTCGTACATCGTCGCGAGGATGCCGTCGACCTCCAGGCCGGGGTTGAGCCGGTCGGTGACCTTCTCGATCGTCTCGACGAGGAGGGCGACGCCGCGCAGCGCGAAGTACTCGCACTCCAGCGGGATGATGACGCCGTGCGCCGCGGTGAGGGCGTTGACGGTGAGCAGCCCGAGCGAGGGCTGGCAGTCGATGAGGACGACGTCGTAGTCGTCGAGGACCGGCCGCAGGGCGCGGGCGAGCACCTGCTCGCGGGCCACCTCGCCGACGAGCTGCACCTCCGCGGCGGACAGGTCGATGTTCGCCGGGATGAGGTCGACGTTCGTCGCCGTCGTCGTCCGGATGAGGTCGCGCACGTCGACCTTGCGGTCCATGAGCAGGTTGTAGACCGTGAGGTCGAGCTCGTGCGGGTTCGTGCCGAGCCCGGCGGACAGCGCGCCCTGCGGGTCGAAGTCGACGAGCAGCACCTTGCGGCCGTACTCCCCGAGCGCGGCGCCGAGGTTGATCGCGGTCGTCGTCTTGCCGACGCCGCCCTTCTGGTTGCACATCGCGATGATCCGCGCGGGACCGTGCGAGCCCAGCGGCCGCGGCTCCGGGAACGAGGGCATGGGACGGCCCGTCGCACCCGCCAGCCCGGCGACCTCGAGGCCGCCGTCGAGCCCCAGGGAGGTCTGCTGCGTCGTCTGCGTCGTCCGTGCCGTCGGCGTCGTGCTCTGCGTGGGCGACACGCCCTGCGTCGGCTGCTCCACCGCCAGCGCCAGCTCCTCGGCTTGGTTGGTCACGTCGTCCATCCTCCCGCGCCGGAGCGCAGGACACCGCGAGGCTAGTCGGCGCGTCGCGCACGGTCCAATACGAGATCGCCGGGCGGCGGCCCTCGGCAGCGCCTACGGGGCCAGCGCCCGCGGGTGCGCCGCGGCGTAGACCTCGCGCCGCGTGTCCGCCGTCACCTTCGTGTAGATCTGCGTCGTCGTGACCGAGGCGTGCCCGAGGAGCTCCTGGACGACGCGGACGTCGGCGCCGCCCTCGAGCAGGTGGGTGGCGAACGAGTGCCGCAGCGTGTGCGGCGAGACCGAGGCGCGCAGGTCCGCCCGCTCGGCCGCCGCCTGGAGCACCGCCCACGCGCTCTGCCGCGACAGCCGGCCGCCGCGGGTGTTGAGGAACACCGCGGGCGTGCCACGGCCCTGCGCCGCGACGCCCGGCCGGCCGCGGACGAGCCACGCCTCCAGGGCCGCCGCGGCGTAGCTGCCGAGCGGGACGACGCGCTCCTTGGAGCCCTTGCCGAGGAGGCGGACGAGCCGTGCGTCGAGGTCGACGTCGTCGACGTCGAGACCCACGGCCTCGCTGATCCGGGCACCGCTGCCGGAGAGCACCTCGAGCAGCGCGCGGTCGCGCAGGGCGGCCGGGGTCCCCGGCGCCGAGGCCGCGTCGAGCAGCCGCTCGACGGCGTCGAGCGAGATCGCCTTGGGCAGCCGCTTGGGCGCCTGCGGCGGGCGGACGTCGACCGCGGGGTCGTCCGCCGTCACCTGCTCGAGGTGGAGGAAGCGGTGCAGCCCGCGGACGGTGACGACGGTGCGCGCGGCCGACGCCTCGGACAGCGCGTGGCCGCCGTCCTCCCCCGTCCGGACCGCGGCGAGGAACGCGGCGACGTGGGTCTGGGTGACGTCGGCGGCGTCGTGCACGCCGAGCTCGGTGAGGAAGGCGACGTACCGTTCGAGGTCGCGCCGGTAGGCCGACAGGCTGTTCACGGCGAGGCCGCGCTCGATCGTCAGGTGCTCGAGGTAGCCGGCGACCTGGTCGCGCAGCCGCGACGGGGCCGGGGTGCCGGGCGCGTCGTCCGGGGTCCGGCCGCGCACGACGCGGAAGTGCACCGCACCCGTCGCCTGCGCCACACCCGTCCTTCCGCCGTCGACCCTGCCGTCCGGGCGCCGAGTCTAGGCACGCCCGTGCCGGGGACCGGGGACCTCGGCGCCGGGACGGCCCGGGTGTCGCGCTCCCCGCGGGCGGGCCGCCCGGGTGGCAGGCTGTGGCTCATGAGCGAAGCGAGCGTGCCCGACCTGCCCGTCGTCGTCATGGGGCTCATGGGGGCCGGGAAGACGACGGTGGCGTCCCGGCTCGCGCAGCGCTGGGGCCGGCGGCTGCGCGACAGCGACGTCGACCTCGAGGCGCGGTTCGGCCGGACCGCCAAGGACCTCGCCGCCGAGCGCGGCAAGGACGGGCTGCACGACCTCGAGGTCGAGGTGCTGCTGGACGCCCTCGCCGAGGGCGGCGAGGTCGTCGTGGCGGCCGCCGCGAGCACGGTGGAGCGGGAGCCGGCGCGGGCGGCCCTGGCGCCGGCCGTCGTCGTGTGGCTCGACGCGCCGCCGCACGTGCTCGTGGCGCGCCAGCACGTCGGCGGGCACCGGCCGCAGTTCGCCGCCGACCTCACGACGATGCTGGAGGACATGGACCGGGTGCGGCGCCCGCTGTTCGAGGAGCTCGCCGACGTGACGGTGCACCTGCCGGACCGGGCCCCGGACCTCGACGACGACGCCCGCGAGCGCTCGATCGAGGCGCTCGTCGCCCCGGTCGAGACCGCGGTGCTCGCCCTGCCGTCGGACCGGCACGCGGACCGGTGAACCCCTACGCGGACCTGCCCGGCCGGCGGGCCGCCCAGGTGGCGGCCGACCTCGGGGTGCTCGCCTGGGTCGTCGTCTGGGTGCTCCTCGGCCGCGCGGCGCACGGCGCCGTCGCCTCGCTCGCCGAGGTCGGGCTCTCGGTCCGCGACCGCGGGACGGCCCTCGCCGTGGGGCTCGAGGGGGCGGGCGAGCAGGCCGCGGACGTCCCGCTGCTCGGGGACCGGCTCGCGGGCGGCCTCGACGGCGCGGCGCAGGCCGCCGCCGGTCTCGCGGGCAGCGGCGCCGACCTCGCGCGGCGGGTCGAGACGCTCGCGGACGTCGTCGGCGTCGCCGTCGCGCTCGTGCCCGTCCTCCTCGTCGTCCCGGTCTGGCTGCTCGTCCGGGTGCTCTACGCCCGGCGCGCCGCGGCGACCCGCCGGCTCGCGGCGACCGCCGCCGGCCGCGACCTGCTCGCGCTGCGCGCCCTCGTCACGCGGCCGCTGCCCGTCCTGGAGTCCGTCGCGGCGGACCCGGTCGCGGCGTGGCGCACCGGGGACCCCGCCGTCGTCGACCGGCTGGCCGGTCTGGAGGCCCGCCGGCGCGGGCTCGTGCTGCGCGCCTGACCCCTACGGCGTGCCGCCGAGGGCGATGACGACGGCCTGCACCCGGTCCCGGGCGCCGAGCTTGGCAAGGACCGCCGAGACGTGCGTCTTGACCGTCTCCCGGCCGAGGAACAGCTCGGCGGCGATCTCCCCGTTGCTCAGCCCCCGGGCGAGGAGGGCGAGCACCTGCCGTTCGCGGTCGGTGAGCCGCTCGAGCACCTCCGGGGGCGGTCCCGGCAGGTCCTGGCTCCGGTCCACGACCGGCGCGCGGGCGACCTCCGGGACGACGAGGCTGCCGCCGGAGGCGACGAGGCGGACGGCGTGGACGATGTCCGCGGGCGTGGCGCGCTTGAGCAGGTAGCCGTGCGCCCCCGCCGCCAGGGCCCGCGCCACGAGGCGCTCGTGGGCGAACGTCGTCAGGACGAGGGCCCGCGTGCCGGGGCTGTCGCGCCGCACCGCCGTGACGACGTCGACCCCGTCCAGGCCCGGCATGACGAGGTCGACGAGCAGCACGTCGGGGACGTGCCGGCGCACCTGCGCCAGGGCGTCCACGCCGTCCCCCGCGGCCGCGACGACCTCGAGGTCCGGCTGCGCGCCGAGGATGACGCCGAGCCCGTCGAGCACGAGCGGTTCGTCGTCGGCGAGGACGACGCGCAGCGGCCCGCCGCGCCCGTCCGGGCGGGGCTGCCCGTCCGGTCGCGGCTGCCCGTCCGGTCGGGGCGGCCCGCCCGGTCGGGGCTGCCCGCCCGGTGCCGTCATGGGCGCCGCCAGACGGCGGTGACGACGTACGCCCCCTCGTGCTCGCCGGCGTCGAGCCGCCCGCCGGCCGAGGCGACCCGGGCCCGCAGACCGGCCAGCCCGCGCCCACCGGTCCCGGGCTCCGCGCGCGGCCCGTCCGAGGTGACGACGACCCGCAGGC
>JBQGCR010000439.1:0-8725 GCA_052038585.1 Kineosporiaceae bacterium | reverse complement strand
TAGGAGTCGGCGATGCCGCCGTGCCAGCCGGTGAGCCCGGTGCCGGCCGCGACCGCGGACCGCAGTCCCTCGAGCTGGTCGCGCTCGATGGTCGACATCGTCATGCACTGGACGACGAGGTCGACGCCCGCCATGTACTCGGCGTCGGCGTAGGGGGCGGGCGACCCCTCGACGTCGACGGTGAAGCCGTGCTCCTCCAGGAAGGGGATGAACAGGTCGGTGGCCTCGACGGGCTGGTGCCCGTCCCAGCCGCCGCGGACGACGAGAGCGCGCGACGAGGTCAGGAGGAGCTCACTTCCCGAAGCCGGCGGTCAGACCGGAGAGCAGCTGACGGCGGCCGACCGCGTAGAGGAACAGGATGGGCAGGGTGGTCAGGACGACGCTCGCGAGGACCGCGGGCACGTTGACGCTGTACTGGCCCTGGAAGTTCCACAGCGCCAGGGGCAGCACGCGCTTGTCGGGGCTCTGCGTGAGGATGAGCGGCAGGAGGAAGCCGTTCCACGTGAGCAGGCCGTTGTAGATCGCGACGGTGACGAGGGCCGGGCGGGTCAGCGGGAACGCCAGGCGCCACAGCGTGCCCCACTCGGTGCAGCCGTCGAGCCGCATCGACTCGAAGAGCTCCTTGGGGACGTCGCGGATGAAGTTCGTCAGGACGAGCACCGACAGCGGGATCGCGAACGCGATGGACGGCAGGATGATCGCGCCGAGGGTGTCGTACATCTGCAGCTTGATGATGATGAGGTAGACGGGGATGATCGTCGCCTGCAGCGGGATCGCCAGACCCATGAGGAACAGGCCGTTGCAGAAGCGCAGGAAGCGCCCGTCGCCGCCGCGGACGATGGCGAACGCGGCCATGAACGAGATGAGGACGGCCGGCACGACGGTCCCGAGGGTGACGACGGCGCTGTTGACGAAGTACCGGACGAAGTCGTTCTCGATGACGAGCCGGTAGTTGTCGAGCGTCCAGTCCACCGGCGGCGCGAGCGGGTTGCTCGCGAAGTAGGCCGACTGCGGCTTGAGGCTCGTGACGACGATCCAGTAGATCGGCAGGACGACGACGGCGAGCCACGCGAGGCTGGCCAGTCCGCCGGGGTAGTTGAAGCGGCCGCGCAGGCGTCGGCGCTGGGCGACGGGCTCGCCGGTGGAGGTCGGCGGCCGGTGGCTCTCGATGACGGCCATGGCGGTCAGGCCCCTTCCAGCATGCTGTCGTTGGCGTCCTTGCCGCCGAGGCGGCGCAGTCCGAGGGCGAGCAGGAGCCCGACGAGGACGAGGATGACGCCGATGGCGCTGGCCAGGCCCATCTGGCTCGCGCCCCAGCCGCGGCGGTACATGTCGAGCGCGAGGACGCGGGTCGCGTCGCCGGGCCCGCCGGCGGTGAGGACGAAGATCAGGTCGAAGAAGGTCAGCGACCCGACGATCATCAGGGTCGAGGACGTGATGATCGTGTACTTGAGCTGCGGCAGGGTGATCGAGAAGAACTGGCGCACCCGGCCGGCGCCGTCGAGCTCGGCGGCCTCGTACATCGAGCGCGGGATCTGCCGCACGCCACCCTGGTAGATGAGCGTGTGGAACGGGATGAACTGCCAGGACACGATGAAGATGACGACGCCCATCGCCAGGCGCCCCTCGCCGAGCCAGTCCTGCTGGAGGAAGGGCAGGCCCAGGCCCGCGCCGAGGCCGAAGTTCGGGTCGAGCAGCGCCTTGTAGGTGATGGCGATGGCGGCCGAGGACAGCAGCAGCGGGATGAAGTACACGACGGCGAGGACGGCGCGGTAGCGCTGGTGCCCGGCGAGGAACACCCCGAGCAGGATGCTCATCGGGGTCTGCACGGCCCAGGACAGCGCCATGACGAGGAACGTCACCCACAGGGCGTGGATGAGCCCGGGGTCGGCGAGGACCGCGCGCCAGGAGGTGAGCCCGGTGAACGGGATCTCCTGGCTCAGGCCGTTCCAGGACGTGAAGGACAGGGCGAGGACCCCCAGCAGGGGGACGACGCCGAAGACGACGAAGAAGGCCAGAGCCGGCAGGGCCAGCCAGGCGAGCGACCCGCTCCGCCCGCCACGCGAGGCGGAGCGGCGGATCTCCGGTGCCCGCGTGGCGGGCGTCGCGAGGGTGCTCACTGCCCGATGACTCCGTTCATGTTCGTGGCGAACTGCTCCGGCGTGATCGACAGCTGGAAGAACTTGGCGATGTTGTCGAGGAGCGCCTCGGCGGCGGTCGGCGACATGGCCTGGTCCCACGACTGCGCGAAGACGGGGGCGTTCGCGGAGACGTCGTAGATGAACTTCGTCCACTCGGCGTCGTCGCCCGTGATCTGGCTGTCCGAGCCCTTGATGATCGGGACCGCGCCGGCGCCGATCCACTCGGTGACCTCCTCGTCGGAGAGCACCGCCTCGGCGAAGAACTTCTTCGCGGTCTCCTTCTGGGCGTCGGTGGCCTTGGAGGAGATCGACAGGTACTGGCCGGGGTTGCCGACCGTCGACGCCGGGTCGCCCTTGCCGCCCTCGACCGGCGGGAAGTTCATCCAGCCGAGGTTCCCGCCGGAGACGAAGTCGCCGCCGTCGTTCTTCATCGAGCCGTACGTCCACGCGCCGTGGACCATCATCGCGGCCTTGTCCGTGTAGAGCAGGGCCTGGTCGGCGTTGGAGTCGGCGGTGATCGAGGAGAAGCCCTTGACGAAGCCGCCGGCCTTGATGAAGTCCTGCATCTCCGTGAGCGCGCGGACCGCGTCCGGGTTCGACCACGCGTCGGGCGTGCCCTCGAGGACGCCGTTGAAGACGTCCGGGCCGCCGATGCGGTCGAAGAGGAACTCCAGCCACATCATGTTCGTCCAGCGCGACTGCCCGCCGAGCGAGAACGGCGCGATGCCGGCGTCGTTGAACGTCGGGACGAGCGCCTTGATGTCCTCCCACGTCTGCGGCGGCTCGGCGCCGACCTTGTCGAACACGCGCTTGTTCCAGAAGAGCACGATCGGCTGCACCGTCTCGCACGGCATCGCGTAGATCTTGTCGTCGATCGTCGCGGCGCCGAACGCCGAGGGGAAGAGCTTGTCCTTGAGCGCGGTCTGGCCGTCGAACCACGACGTGAGGTCCTCGACCTGGCCGGCGTCGACGTAGCTGCGCAGGCCGCCGCCGCCCCAGCCCCAGATGATCGTCGGGCCCTCGCCCGCGCCGATCGCCGTCTTGATCTTCTGCTTGTAGGCGTCGTTCTGGAAGGTCGTCGTCGCGATCTGCTCGTCGGCGTGCGCGGCGTTCCAGCGGTCGACCGTGTTCTTGCGGATGCCCTCGCCCGGCTGGCCGGTGAGGTACCAGTAGGAGGCGCCGTCGCCCCCACCGCTGCCGCCCGTGCTGCCGGTGCTGGCCGGTCCGGAGCTGCCGCAGGCGGCGAGGGCGGCACCGGCGACGGGCACGCCGAGGGCGAGGTTGAGGAAGGTCCGGCGGGACGTGTTCCTGGAGTCCACGTTGATCTCCGATGTGGGGGGCCGCGGCGACCGGCGCAGCGGCGTTCGGCTGGGGCGGCCGACTGTCTTCGGTGTTTCCGAAAGTTTCGGGTGTGAGCCGCGACCCACAACCTAGGTTTCGGGCTGACGCGTGTCAATAGCCTCTCGGTCCCCCCTTCGCAACGGAGGTCCTGCCGTGGTAAGACGTTCCGTGACAGCGGCGTTCAGCGATTTTCACGCTCACTGAGGTCGCGTTGCAGCATCGGTAAGGTCACCGATCGGTATCGAAAAGTTTCGAGCCGCCGCGTTTCGACCGGGCCAGGCCCCAGGGAGCACCCATGACGACCGTCCACCCGTCCGTCGACCGCAGCGCGGACCGTGCCGCCGACCTGCCCGCCTGGCGGGACCTCGCCCGCCGGCCCGCCGAGCGCGCCGCGGCGCTGCTGGCCGAGCTGACGCTCGAGGAGAAGGTCGGCCAGCTCGGCAGCCGCTGGGTCGGCAACGACATGCAGGACGCGGAGGTCTCGGCCGACGAGGAGGCGATGAACGTCGCCCCCATGCAGGACGTGTTCGCCGCCTCGGGCACCCTGCCGCTGGAGGACGCCGCCGCCCACGGCCTCGGGCACCTCACCCGCGTCTACGGCTCGGTGCCGCTCACCCCGGCCGAGGGCGCGGCGGAGGTCGTGCGCCAGCAGCGCGTCGTCGTCGGCCTCTCGCGCCTGGGCATCCCCGCGATCGTCCACGAGGAGTGCCTGACCGGCTTCACCGCCTACGGCGCGACCGTCTACCCGGCGGCCATCGCCTGGGCCGCTGCCTTCGACCCGGCGCTCGTCGAGCGGATGGCGCACGCGATCGGCCGCGACATGGCGGCGCTCGGCATCCACCAGGGCCTCTCGCCGGTCATGGACGTCGTCCGCGACTACCGCTGGGGACGCGTCGAGGAGACGATGGGCGAGGACCCGTACCTCGTCGCGACGACGGGCGCGGCGTACGTGCGCGGCCTCGAGAGCGCCGGCGTCGTCGCCACCCTCAAGCACTTCGCGGGCTACTCGGCCTCCCGCGCGGCGCGCAACCACGGACCGGTCTCGATGGGCCGCCGCGAGCTGCTCGAGCTGCTCCTGCCGCCCTTCGAGACGGCGATCGCCGTCGGCGGGGCCCGCTCGGTCATGAACTCCTACTCCGACGTCGACGGCGTGCCGGCCGGGGCGGACCCCTGGCTGCTCACCGAGGTGCTGCGCGGGGAGTGGGGCTTCACCGGCACGGTCGTCTCCGACTACTGGGCCGTGCCGTTCCTCGCGACGACGCACAAGGTCGCCGAGGACATGACGGACGCCGGGGTCCAGGCCCTCGTCGCGGGCATCGACGTCGAGCTGCCCGACACCCTCGGCTACGGGGACCGGCTCGTCGAGGCGGTCCGGGCCGGTCGCGTCGACGAGGCCGTCGTCGACCGCGCTGCGCTGCGCGTGCTCGAGCAGAAGGCCGAGCTCGGGCTGCTCGACGCGGCCTGGACGCCAGAGGGCTCGGTCGCCCGGGCCGGCGAGGTCGACCTCGACGGCGCCGAGAACCGCCGGATCGCCCGCGAGCTCGCCGAGGCGTCCGTCGTCCTCCTCGACGCCGGGACCGCGCTGCCGCTGCTCGACGACGCGCGCCCCGCGCCGCGCCGGGTCGCCGTCGTCGGCCCGTGCGCCGACGACCCGCGCACCTTCATGGGCTGCTACGCCTTCCCCAACCACGTCCTGCCCCGCTACCCGGAGAAGGGCCTCGGGGTCGAGGTGACGACCGCCCTCGCGGCGCTGCGCGCCGAGCTGCCCGACGCCGCCGTCGTCCACGCCGCGGGCTGCGCCGTGACCGGTGACGACCGGTCCGGCATCGCCGCGGCGGTCGAGGCGACCCGGGACGCCGACGTCTGCGTCCTGCTCGTCGGCGACCTCGCCGGCCTGTTCGGCCACGGCACGTCCGGCGAGGGCTGCGACGTCGAGGACCTCGCGCTGCCCGGCGTGCAGGGCGAGCTCGTCGAGGCCGTGCTCGGCACGGGGACGCCGGTCGTCCTCGTCGTCGTCTCCGGCCGGCCGTACGCGCTCGGCGCGTACGCCCCGCGCTGCGCCGGCGTCGTCCAGGCCTTCATGCCCGGGGAGGAGGGCGGCGCGGCGATCTCCCGGGTACTGTCGGGGCGTGTCCAGCCCAGGGGCAAGCTGCCCGTGCAGGTCCCGCGGCACGCAGGCGGCGGCCCCGGCACGTACCTGCAGCCGCCGCTCGGCAGCAGCGAGTCGTCCGGGATCAGCAACCTCGACCCGACCCCGCTGTACCCGTTCGGGTTCGGCCGCTCGTACGGCACCGCCTTCGAGCTGTCCGACCTCGCGACGAGCGCTGCCGACCTGCCGACGGACGGCGAGGTCGAGGTGGCGGTGACGGTGCGCAACACCGGGTCCCGCGCCGGCTCCGAGGTCGTCCAGCTCTACACGCGTGACCTCGTCGCGTCGGTGACGCGGCCCGTCCGCCAGCTCACCGGCTACGCCCGGGTCGACCTCGCGCCCGGTGCGGCCGCCCGCGTGCGGTTCACCGTGCCCGCGGACCGGCTCGCCTTCACCGGGCGCGACCTGCGCCGCGTCGTCGAGCCGGGCGAGGTGGAGGTGCACGTCGGCACGTCCGAGCGCGACCTGCCCTGCACGGCGACGCTCCGCCTCGTCGGCGACCTGCGCGTCGTCGGCCACGACCGGGCGCTCGTCACCCCCGTCCGCATCGAGCCCGCGGGGTGACCGCCGTGGACGCCGTCGCACCGCGGTCCCGGCGGGCGACCCTGGCCACCGTGGCCCAGGCCGCCGGGGTCTCCGTGGCGACGGTGTCGAAGGTCCTCAACGGACGGCGCGACGTCGCGGCGTCGACCCGGGCGCTGGTCCAGGACGCGCTGCGCGAGCACGGCCACGTCGCCCCGGCGCCGCGCCCGGTCTCCGAGGCCCGGACGACGTCGATCGAGGTGAGCGTCGACGGCGACCTGCACGCCTACGGCGCCGAGGTGGTCCAGGGCGTCGTCGAGGCCGGCGCCGCGGAGGGCGTCGACGTCGTCGTCACCCTGCGGCTCGGCCGCAGCGAGACGCCGGAGCCGCCGGGGGTCTGGGCGCGCCGGCTCGCCGCCGCCGGGCGCCGCGCCGTGATCACCGTGACGAGCGAGCTGACGTCGCCGTACTTCGCCGCCGCCGCGCGGGCCGGCCTGCCGGTCGTCGTCATCGACCCGCTCAACATGCCGCGGGCCCGGGTGACGAGCGTCGGGTCGACGAACTTCTCCGGCGGCCTCACCGCGACCCAGCACCTCATCGGGCTGGGGCACACGAGGATCGGGTACGTCGGCGGCCCGCTCGCGGCTGCGTGCAACCAGGCCCGGATGCACGGCTTCCGCGCGGCGATGGAGGCCGCCGGGCTCGAGGTGCGCCCCGGGTACATCTGGTCGCGGGGCCAGTTCGTCTACGAGGACGGCGTCCTCGGCGGCGCCGAGCTGCTCGACCTCGACGAGCCGCCGACGGCGATCTTCGCCGGCTCGGACGAGATGGCGCTCGGCGTCATCGAGGCCGCGCGCGCCCGGGGCATCAGCGTGCCCGCCGACCTGTCGCTCGTCGGCTTCGACGACACCCAGCTCGCCCGGATGGGCTCGCCGCGGCTGACGACCGTGCGGCAGCCGTTGCGGGAGATGGCGACCGTCGCGGTCCGGACCGCGCTGCGGATGGCGCGCGGGGAGACCCTCGAGACCCACCACGTCGAGCTCGCGACCGAGCTCGTCGTCCGGGACTCGACGGCCCCGCTGGACGGCTCGGCGGCCGGCCGCGCCGCTACCGGCGCCTGAAGGCCTGCACCGCCGCGGCGACGTCCTCCTCGACGAGGTCGCCGTTGATCGCCGTCCCGGCGGTGAGACCCGCTGCGGCAGAGCTGATCACCTGGGCCGCGAGGTCGGCGACGTTGCCCGCGACCCACACCCCGCGCGCCGCCGTCGCCCCGGCGCTGCCGCAGTCGACGTAGCCGCCCGCGTCCTCCCCGGACAGGTCGAACGTCGTCAGCTCGACGCCGAGCCCGGCGAGCAGGTCGGCCCGCGCCCGGAACCTCGGGGCGACGACGAGCGCGTCGGCGGCGACGTGGGAGCCGTCGGCCAGGCGCAGGCCCGTCAGCCGCCCGTCCTCGACGGCGAGCGCCTCGACCGGCCCGTCGACGACCTCGACGCCCAGCGCGGCGAGGGCCTCGTCGTCGTCGGGCGCGAAGGCGCCCCACGTGTGCCGCAGGACGACGACGTCCTCGGTGAGGGCCCGGAACAGCAGCGCCTGGTGCACCGACGACGCGCCCGTGACGAGCACGGCGACCCGGCGGTCCCCCACCGCCCACCCGTGGCAGTAGGGGCAGTGCAGGACGTCGTGTCCCCAGCGCTCGGCGACGCCGTCGACGTCGGGGAGCTCGTCGGCGAGCCCGGTCGCGAGCAGGACCCGCCGGGCGCGGACGGTGCGCTCGTCGTCGACGCACACCTCGAAGCCCGTCGCCCCGGGGCCGGGGTCGGCCCGCCGCAGCGCCGTCACGGTGCCGCGGACGACCTCCGCGCCGTAGCGGGCCACCTCGGCGCGGCCGTCGGCCAGCAGGTCGCCCGGGGCGACGCCCTCGCGGCCGAGGTAGTTGTGCGCGTGCGCGGCGGGCGCGTTGCGCGGGCTCCCGGCGTCGACGACGAGCACCGAGCGCCGGGACCGGGCCAGGCACAGGGCGCCGGCGAGCCCGGCAGGGCCGCCGCCGATGACGACGACGTCGTAGGCGTCCTGCATGGGAGGACCTCTCGGGAGACGATGAGCCGTGGCAGTGGTACCCCCAGGACCGAGTCTCGACCCTCTGCGGCGGTGGTACGCGGCTCACACCGTGCCCGGGCTGGAGCGGCACACGCCGCACGCCGACGGCGCGACGCACGAGCGGCTGCTGCCGGGCACGGACGACGTCGTCCGGCTCGGGTTCGGTCCCGACGGGCTGGCGGTGGACGGGCCGCTCACCCCGGCCGTGCGGCGCTGGCTCGACCTCGACACCGACCACGCCGCCGTCGACGCCCACCTCGCGCGGGACCCGCTGCTCGCGCCGTGGGTCGCGGCGCGGCCGGCGCTGCGGGTGCCCGGCAGCCTCGACGGCTGGGAGAGCGCCTGCCTCACGGTGCTCGGCCAGCAGGTCTCCCTCGGCGCGGCGCGGACCTTCGCCGGACGCCTCGTCGCCGCGCTCGGCCGCCCGGGGCCCGCCGGGCTGCACCGCTTCCCGACGGCCGCGGCGGTCGCCGCG
>JBQGCR010000438.1:0-1755 GCA_052038585.1 Kineosporiaceae bacterium | reverse complement strand
GCTCCTCGAGCGCCTTGATCATGCTCGCCTGGGTGTAGCGCGGCGGCGGGGACGTCTCGTGGCCGTCGGCCTCGAGGGAGCGCACGTCGAGCGCGTCGCCCTGCGACACCTCGGGCAGGCGGCGGTCGCCGTCGTCGTCGTTCGCGTTGCGTTCCTCGTCCCGGCCCTCCTCGTAGGCGGCGAGGAACCCGCGGAACGTGATGACGGTGCCGGACGCCGAGAACTCGGCGTCACGGCCGTCGGAGGCGCGCGCGCCGAGGCGCAGCGTCGCCGTCGAGCCGCGGGCGTCGGCCATCTGCGAGGCGACGGTGCGCTTCCAGATGAGCTCGTAGAGCCGGAACTCGTTGCCGCGCAGCTCGCCGGAGACCTGCGCCGGCGTCCGGAAGGAGTCGCCCGACGGGCGGATCGCCTCGTGGGCCTCCTGCGCGTTCTTCGACTTGCTCGCGTAGACCCGCGGGGTGTCCGGGACGTACTCGGGCCCGTAGAGGTCGGACGCCTGGCGGCGCGCGGCGGCGACGGCCTCGGCCGACAGCGTCGTCGAGTCCGTGCGCATGTACGTGATGTAGCCGTTCTCGTACAGCGACTGCGCCGTGCGCATCGTGTCCCGCGGCGACATCCGCAGCTTGCGGCTGGACTCCTGCTGCAGCGTCGAGGTGGTGAACGGCGCCGCCGGGCGGCGGGTGTACGGCTTGGTCTCCATCGACCGCACGGCGGCCGACGCGCCGGCGAGGGCCTCGACGAGGCCGTGCGCCGCGGTGGAGTCGAGGTGGACGACGGACGACGACGTCAGCCGTCCGGTGTCGTCGAAGTCGCGGCCCGTCGCCACGCGCCGGCCCTCGACCGACGTCAGGCGTGCCGTGAAGGGGTGCTCGGTCCCGACCGGGGAGAAGGAGCCGACGACGTCCCAGTACGACGCGGACCGGAAGGCCATCCGCTCGCGCTCGCGCTCGACGACGAGGCGGGTCGCGACCGACTGGACCCGGCCGGCGGACAGGCCCGCGCGGACCTTGCGCCACAGCACCGGCGAGACCTCGTAGCCGTAGAGGCGGTCGAGGATGCGCCGGGTCTCCTGCGCGTCGACGAGGTGCTCGTCGAGGTCGCGGGTCGTCGTCAGCGCCCGCTGGATCGCCTCGCGGGTGATCTCGTGGAAGACCATCCGGCGCACGGGCACCTTCGGCTGGAGCACCTCGAGCAGGTGCCAGGCGATGGCCTCGCCCTCGCGGTCCTCGTCCGTCGCGAGGTAGAGCTCGTCCGCGTCCTTGAGCAGGCGCTTGAGCTCGGAGACCTTCTTCTTCTTGTCGGCGTCGACGACGTAGTAGGCCTGGAAGCCGTTGTCGACGTCGACGGCGAACTTGCCGAAGGGCCCCTTCTTCATGTCCGGGGGCAGCTCGCTCGGCTGGGGCAGGTCGCGGATGTGGCCGACGCTCGCCTCGACCTCGTAGCCGGGGCCGAGGTAGCCGGCGATCTTGCGGGCCTTCGTCGGCGACTCGACGATGACGAGACGACGGGCCGCGCCGCTGCTCGCGCTGCCGGACCTGCTCGTCGCCACCGTGGTACGCCCCTCCTCGTGTCGGCCGCCCTCGCGACCGTCGGACGGGCCGCCGGACACGCCCCGCACGCCGAACGGTAACGCCGACCGACGCCAAGTCCCGCATCAGGGCGTCCGGACGGCGCGTGAGCGGCCCGCCCGACGCGGGTCGGTCTCCCCAGGATCCGCCCGATCGAGTCACCTCTGGGTGCTTTGCGCACCCGGAT
>JBQGCR010000437.1:0-6842 GCA_052038585.1 Kineosporiaceae bacterium | reverse complement strand
CGGCGACCCGGGCCGACCTGCTGCGCCGGCTCGGGCGCCGCACCGAGGCCGCGGCCGCCTACCGGGAGGCGCTCGCCCTCACGGCCAACGCCGCCGAGCGCGAGTACCTTGGGCGCCGCCTCGCCGAGGCGTCAGGACAGCCGGCGCCGGGCTAACCGGCGTCCGGGCGCCAGCGGGCGACGTCGAGGTCGACCCGGCGCCCGTCGGGTCGCAGCGGCGTGCCCTCCGCGCGGTAGTGCCCGAGCGCCTCGGCCTCGAGCCCCTGCGGCGGCAGGCCGCCGGCCCGCAGGACGCGCCACCAGCACACCGCGCCGCCCCAGTGCGACATGACGCGGCCGACGGTCCGCGGACCGATCCGCAGACCGTCGGCCGTGACCATCGCGGCGACGTCACCGTAGGTGACCACCCGGCCCGGCGGCACGGCGTCGACGACGTCGAGCACCGCCGCGGCGACGTCGGGCAGCTCGTCGGAGGAGGGCCGGGGGCCGGGTCGGCTCACGGGAGCCGAGCATGTCAGCCGTGCAGGGCCGGCACCCAGCGGGGGCCGGTGTGCGCCCGCCGGCCGAGCAGGGCGAGGACGGCCGGCAGGAGGACGCCGCGGACGAGGGTCGCGTCGAGCAGGACCGCGGTCGCCAGGCCCACCCCGAGCTGCTTCATCTCCAGGGTCGACAGCGTCGCGAAGATCGCGAAGACGGCAACCATGACGGCGGCGGCGCTCGTCACGACCCCCGCCGAGCGCGCGACGCCGAGCCGGGCGGCCTCCCGCGGGGAGGCGCCCGCGGCGAACGCCTCACGCACCCGGGAGACGACGAACACGTGGTAGTCCATCGACAGCCCGAAGAGCAGGACGAACATGAGCAGCGGCAGCCACGCCGCCACCGAGCCGATCGACGTGAACCCGAGCAGCCCCTCGGCCCACGTCTGCGGCACGGGACCGGCGCCCTGGAAGACGAGCGTCATGACCCCGTACGCGGCGCCGACCGAGAGCGCGTTGAGCGCGACCGTCGCGAGCGCCAGGGCGGGCGAGCCGAAGGAGACGAGGACGACGCCGAAGGTGAGCAGGAGGACGAAGCCGACGACCCACGGCAGCCGGTCGGTCATCCACGCCGACAGGTCCGTCGCCGCGGCCGCGCCGCCGACGTGGACGGCGACGCCGTCGACCCCCGCCAGCGCGGAGCGGACCTGGGGGACGACGTCGGCACGCACGGCGTCGACGGCCTCGACGGTGGCCGGCGAGGACTCCTCGTGCGGCACCGCGAGGGCGAGCACGTGCACCCGGCCGTCGGCGCTGCGCCGCACCTGGGGCTGGGTGCCGACGACGTCGCCGGTCGCGAGCGCGACCGGGAACGCCTGCCGCAGAGCGGTGTCGACGCGGTCGGCGGCCGCGGCGGGCGCCGAGACGACGACGTCGACGGTCGTGCCGTCCTGGGGGAACGCGGTGGTGAGTCGGTCGTACGCGTCGACGGTCGCGAAGCTCTTGGGCAGCGACTCGGCACCGGGCAGCGTCGTGCGCATCCCGAGCGCGGGGGCGGCGAGGGCGAGCAGCAGCGCGGTGGCGGCACCGGCCCACAGCAGCGGGCGGCGGGTCACGACGCCGGCGAGCCGGCCCCACCCGCCCTCGGTGCGCGGCGTCGACGGCCTGTGCAGGAACGGGATCCGCAGCCGCTCGACCCGGTCGCCGAGGACGGCGAGCAGCGCCGGCAGCACCGTGACCGAGGCGAGGACGGCGACGGTGACGACGAGCATCCCGCCGATCGCGAGGGACGTGAACAGCCCTCCGGCGACGAGCATCCCCGCCATCGCGACGACGACCGTCACGCCGCTGACGACGACGGCGCGGCCGGCGGTCGCCGACGCGGTGCGGATCGAGTCCGCCACCGACGCCCCGGCCGCGCGCTCCTCCCGGGCGCGCCGCAGGACGAAGAGGGCGTAGTCGACCCCGACGGCGAGCCCGACGAGCAGGACGAGGCTCTGCGTGTTCTGGTCGACCGGCGTGACGCTCCGGCTCGTCCAGGCCGTCAGCCCGAGCGCGGCCGCGACGGCGCCGGCCCCGAGGAGCACGGGGACGCCGGCCGCGACGACGGAGCCGAAGGCGACGAGCAGCACGCCGAGGGTCACCGGCAGGCTGACGAGCTCGGCCCGGCGGAAGTCCGCCTCGAGCGCCTGCCCGACCTCGGTGTCGATCGAGCCGGGCCCGACCTGGCCGACCCGCAGGTCGCGGTGCGCCGCCGCGTAGCGGGCGGTGACGTCGAGGGACGGGCCGACGACGTCGGCGGCGTCGGCCGCGGTGCGGGCCGTGAGCACGAGCGGCACGAGGACGGTCGAGCCGTCGGCGCTCGTCACGGGCTCGCCGACCGCGCTGACGCCCTCGACCCCCGAGTACGCGGCCGCGACGTCACGGCCGACGGCCGCGGCGCGGGCGGGCGCCCACGACCCGTCGACGGGCGTGACGACGACGTTCTCGGTGGGGCGCTCGCCGAAGTCGGCGCCCTCGACGAGGCGGACCGCGTCGCGGGAGTCCCCGACGAGCTGCTCGGCGGGCTCGGTGGTCGTCAGGCCCGGGCCGAGCAGGACGATGCCGCCGGCGAGGACGAGGAGGGCGGCGAAGAGGGTGCGCCACCGGTGCGCGGCGCACCAGGCGGCGACCGACCGGCCGCGGTGGGCGGTCGGCGCGGCGGGCTCCTCGGGCAGGACGGGAGCCGGGGGTGTGGAGGTCGACATGGTGGACGAGCGTGGCCCTGCACCGGGCCCTGCGGCACTGGCGCGGCCCGCCCAGGACGGGGTGGGGACAACCCCCGGCGGACCGACCGGCCCGCCGCATGCCCGCGGCCCCGACCCAGTGCCTACGGTGGGGGGCGTGAGCACCACCGCGACGCCGGCGAGCCCCGGCCCCACGACGGCGACGGCGGCTGCGCCGGCCGACCGGCGGCCCCGGCCCGGCAGCGCCCTCGCCCTGTGGGCGTGGGGCTGGCTCGCCGTCGTCCACCTCGTCCTCGACCTGCTCGCCGCGGTCCCCTTCCTCGTCGTCCTCGCCCTGCTCGTCGCCGGCGTCAGCTCGATCCCCGCCGTCGTCGGCATCCCCATCACGGGGCTGGCGCTGCTCCTCGCGATGGGATGCGCTGCGGCGGAACGGGTCCGGGTGCGCGCCTTCACCGGGCTGGAGGTTCTGCCGCCCCCGCCGCCGGACCCCGACCAGCCGCCGTGGCGCCGCGTCCTGCTCGACGGGCGGCCGTGGCGGGCCAGCGCCTACCTGGCGCTCGTCGCGCTCTGGGGCGTCGTCGTCGGCACCGTCGTCCTCGTCCTCGCCGCGCTGACCGCCGCGCTGGTCACCGTCCCGCTCTACCGCGACGCGCTGCCGGGCGGCTGGTTCTCCCTGCCGTTCGACGGGCGGCTGCCCGCGTCGGCGTGGCCGTGGCTCACGGCGCTGGGGGCCGCCGGCGTCGTCGTCCTGCCGCTGCTCGCCCGCGGGCTCGTCGTCCTCGACATGACGCTCGCCCGGATGCTCCTCGGCCGCAACCCCAAGGAGGAGGTGCGGGCGCTGTCCGCCCGGGTCGAGACCCTGACCCAGACCCGGGTCGCGGCGGTCGACTCCGTCGAGGCCGAGCGCCGGCGGATCGAGCGGGACCTGCACGACGGGCCGCAGCAGCGCCTCGTGTCCATCGCCATGGACCTCGGGATGGCCCGCGAGAAGCTCGAGAGCGACCCGGGCGGGGCGCGCGAGCTGCTCGACAAGGCGCACGCCTCGGCCAAGGAGGCGATCACCGAGATGCGGCAGGTCGCCCGCGGCATCGCCCCGCCCGTCCTCACCGACCGCGGCCTCGACGCCGCGCTGTCCGCGCTCGCGGCGCGCGCCCCGGTGCCCGTGGACGTCAGCGTCTCGGTGCCGCGGCGGCCGTCCCCGACGGTCGAGGCGATCGCCTACTTCGTCGTCAGCGAGGCCCTGACCAACGTCGCCAAGCACTCCCGCGCCGCCCGGGCCCGGGTCGAGGTGACCAGCGGCGACGGCGTCCTGCACGTCCTCGTGGCCGACGACGGCGCCGGCGGCGCGGACGCGACGAGGGGCACGGGCCTGCGCGGCCTGGCCGACCGGGTGCGGGCCGTCGACGGCAGCATCGAGGTGCACTCGCCACCCGGCGGCGGGACCGTCCTCGCCGCCACCCTGCCGGTCGCCCCGACGCCGGCGCGCAACCCCTTCGCCCCGCCCACCGTCGCCGGTCCCGCACCGGCACAGCCGAACAGGAGCCACCCGTGACCGCCACCGCCCCCGATGCCCGCCTGCGCGTCGTCCTCGCCGAGGACTCCGTGCTCCTGCGCGAGGGGCTCGTCCGGCTGCTCACGGACTCCGGGTTCGACGTCGTCGACGCCGCCGGGGACGCCGAGGCGTTCCTGCGCCTCGTCGCCGAGCACCGCCCCGACGTCGTCGTCGTCGACGTCCGGATGCCGCCGACCTTCACCGACGAGGGCGTGCGCGCCGCGCTCGTCGTCCGCAACCAGTTCCCCGACATCGCCGTGCTCGTGCTGTCCCAGTACGTCGAGGAGAACTACGCGACCGAGCTCGTCGCCGGCCGCTCGCGCGGCGTCGGCTACCTGCTCAAGGACCGCGTCGCCGACGTCCGCGAGTTCGTCGAGGCGCTGCGCCGGGTCGCCTCCGGCGGGACGGCCCTCGACCCCGAGGTCGTCTCCCAGCTGCTGTCGCGCTCCCGGCGCCGCGACCCGCTCGAGCGGCTCACCCCGCGCGAGCACGAGGTCCTCGGGCTCATGGCCGAGGGCCGCTCGAACACCGCGATCGCCCAGGCGCTCGTCGTCACCGAGGGCGCCGTGGAGAAGCACGTGTCGAGCATCTTCAGCAAGCTCGACCTGCCCCCGACCGAGCACGACCACCGGCGGGTGCTGGCGGTCCTGCGCTGGCTGGAGTCGAGCGACAGTGACGCCTGAGGTCACCGCCCCGGCCGCGACCCCGGCCCCGGCCGCGCGGCGCGCGCCGTCGCCGTGGGTCTGGCCGCTGCGGGTCGTCGGGGTCGTCCTCGTCGCCGCGCTCGTCGCCGCGGGCGCGGGCTCGCTCGTCGTCCAGTTCTTCGTCCGGGAGGCGCGCGCCCGGGCCGTCGTCGACGGCGTGCGCAGCGTCGAGGCGACCGTGACGAGCGGCGCGATCAGCGTGACGGCGGGCGACCCGGGCACCCGCGTCGTCGTGGAGTCGGTGCGGCGCAGCGCCTTCCGGACCGCGACGGTGACCCGGGAGGTGACCGACGGCCGCCTCGTCCTGTCCGGCGGGTGCGGCTCGGGGCCGCTCCTGGACGACCAGTGCTCGGTCGACCTCCTGCTCGAGGTGCCGCCGGGGACGTCGCTCACCCTGCGCACGTCCGCCGGGGACGTCGACGTCACCGGGGTGGACGGCGCCGTCGACGTCCGGACGACCGTCGGCGACGTCACCCTCGACGGGGTGCGGGCGCAGACCGTGCGGGTGACGACGGCCGCGGGCGACGTCGACGCCGAGCTCGCGCTGGCGCCGAAGGCCGTGCGGGTGCGCTCGGGGGTCGGCGACGTCACGGTCGCGGTCCCGGACGCGCCGGGCGGCTACCGGGTCACCGCGGACACGTCGGTCGGGACGCCCGACGTCCGGGTCCCGGACAGCCCGGGCAGCGGGCGCAGCCTCGACCTCGCGACGACCGCCGGCGACGTCGTCCTGCGCCCGGCCGGCTGACCCGGCACCTGCGCACGGGGTGCGGCACCTGCCCGGCAGCGGGGAGGATGTGACCATGAGCGACACCCCCGCGGACCGGCCCGTGCTCGTCACCGTCTACGCCGACGGTCCCTACGTCATCTCCGGCCCCGTGGAACTGCGGGACGGCGACGGTCGTCGGGTCAAGCAGGTGAACAAGGTGGCCCTGTGCCGCTGCGGGCAGTCGGCGAGCAAGCCGTACTGCGACGGCTCGCACCAGCGGGTCGGCTTCACCGACCCCGGCCCGACCCCCGAGGAGACCCCCGCGTGAGCGCCCGTCCGACCCTCCACCTGTCCGGCGCGGCCCTCGCGCTCGCCGTCCTCGCCGGCTGCGGCGTGGCCCAGGACGCCGCCGAGGGCGCCCGGGACGCCGCCGTGGACCGGGCGTCGACCGCGGCGTCCCAGGCCGTCGCCGACGCCGTCCAGGACCAGATCTGCGCCGTCGTCGGCGACGGCCAGGTGAGCGAGGCCGACCTCGACCAGCTCCGGTCCGCCGTCGACCAGGCGTCCTCGGCCGGCGTGCCCGCCGAGGTCCTCGACCCGGCGCGCGACCTGCTCGAGCGGGGCGACGCGGCGAACCAGTCGCTCGCCGACCTCCAGGAGCGCTGCTCCGCGCGGTGACACCTGCGGGGTGACGCGGCCCGAGGCGCGGGAACCGCGGGGCCCGCCGCCGCGTCGCAGGGTCGGTCCGCACCAGCCGGGCCGTCCCGACCGTCGCCGGAGGTCCCCCGTGCCCACCCCGCGCCGCCTCGCCCGTCCCGCCGTCGTCCTGCCCGCCGTCCTCGCGGCCGCCGTCGTCGGGGCGGCCCTCGCCGGGACGGGGTCCGCGCCCCGCGGCGGGTCCCCCACCGTGCCCGGCGGCCGTGACGCCGACCCGGTGTCGCTGGCGACCTTCGGCTCCTGCGACGCGCTGCTCGACTGGTTCCGGTCCACCGCGGCCCGCCGGGTCGGCCCCTACGGCCTCGACGGCGACCTCCCGCGGGTCTACGCCGAGGGCGGCGCCCTCGGCGGGGCGCCGGCGGGTGCCGAGCGCGCGGCCGCCGGCGCGGACGCCGCCGGGACGGACGGGGCGGGCACGGGGACGAACGTCCAGGTCGCCGGGGTCGACGAGGGCGACCTCGCG